>NZ_JBSGDD010000008.1:0-129811 GCF_053602195.1 Kitasatospora sp. NPDC004531
ATATCTGGCGTTGACTTTTGGCACGCTGTTGAGTTCTCAAGGAACGGACACTTCCTTCGAGCGGCCTTCCGACCAGCCCTCCGGGCGCTTCGTTCTTTCGTGTTTCCAGCTTATCAGATGTTTTCCGCTCCGTTTTCCGGAGTTTCGATCCGACTTGCTGTTCGCCTTCCCGGCCTGACGGCCCGTCCGACGTTTCAAACTCTAGCCGATCCCCGCTCCGAAAAGCGAATCCGCCGCAATCTCCGAAAACGCGCACAGCAAATACGAACGGAGACGCGAAAAGGACGCGACCCGTCATGGATCAACTGAGTGGTTCTCAAGGGATTGGCCGCCCCGGGACCGTCCGCGTAGACACGTGTCCGGTGCTCCCAGCCGAGCGACTGGTGAACAGTACTCCAACTCCGCGCCCGAGACAAACCTCCAGGCAGCCCGAACCCCGCAGCCCCGCCGGCGCGTGCTGGCGGGGGCTGCGGGCCCGACCTGTCAGGCCCTGGTTGCGGCCCGCCGGGCGCGGATCGCGGCCTGCCGTTCGTCGAAGCGGGTCGCCTGGGCGGCCAGGCCGTCGAGCATCAGGCCCAGTTCCATCTGGGCCCGGAGGCCTTCGGGGCCGAGGCCGCCCATGTCCATCACCTTGAGGTTGCGCAGGACCGGCATCAGTACGTCGTCGAGGTGGACGCGCAGGTTGTAGACGCCGTCGATGGCGATCCGCGCGGCGGCGCGCTCGAAGCCGGGCATGCCGTGGCCGGGCATGCGGAAGTTCGTCACCACCTCGTTGACGGCCTGCATCGCCTGGTCGGGGGCGAGTTCGAACGAGGCCTTCAACAGGTTCCGGTAGAAGATCATGTGCAGGTTCTCGTCGTTGGCGACCTGGGCCAGCATCCGGTCGCAGACCGGGTCTCCGGAGGCGTGGCCGGTGTTGCGGTGCGAGATCCGGGTGGCCAGCTCCTGGAAGGCGACGTAGGCGACCGTGTGCAGCGGCGAGTGCCGGTTGTCGGAGACGAAGCCGTTCTGCATGTGGGTCATCCGGGCCCGCTCCAGTTCCACCGGGTCGACGGCGCGGGAGGCGAGGAGGTAGTCGCGCAGCACCATCGAGTGCCGTGCCTCTTCGCTGGTCCACTGGTGCACCCAGGTGCCCCAGGCGCCGTCCCGGCCGAACAGGGTCGCGATCTCGTGGTGGTAGCTGGGCAGGTTGTCCTCGGTCAGCAGGTTCACCACCAGCGAGACCCGGCCCACCTCGGTCAGCGGCGACTGCTCGACCGACCACGGCTCCCCGCCCAGCGGCCCGTCGAAGTCCCGGCCGCGGCTCCAGGGCACGTACTCGTGCGGCATCCACTCCTTGAACACCCGCAGGTGGCGGTTGAGCTCGCGCTCGACCACCTCCTCCAGAGCCTGCAGAAGTCGGGCATCGGTCCACCGGGCCGGGGAGAAGGTGCTGCTCACGGGTCCAACTCTCGATCGACGAACAAACCTACGGTGCCGTAGGTAACGCCACCGTAGGTTCGCCACCGCTCCCCTGTCTGGGGCCGTTCGGCCCCAATCGCGGGGCCCTCAAGCCATCAGCGCGCGTGCGCCTCCAGGTCCGCCAGCAGCACGTCGGCGACCACCTCCTCGACCACGGCAGTGCGCAGCTCGGCCATCGCGGTGGTGAGCGCCGGGGACCAGGGCGCGGGGGTGAGGCGTCCGAGTGCGGGGCCGGCGGCGATGCGGGCGGCGGCCGGGCGGTAGTCCTCGGCGGCCATCCGCCAGGGGGTGGCCCCGGTTCTGGCCAGGACGTGGGCGGCGATCCGGATGCCCTCGCCGTCGAAGTCACCGTGGTGGCGCAGGGTGGCGCCGGACGTCGCGAGGCGGCGCAGCAGGTGGATGACCGCGGTGTTGGGCCAGCCGGAGGTGCAGACGAGCGGCGGGCAGTGGCGGCCGAAGCGGCGCAGGGCGAGGGCGAGCACGCTCGGGTTCTCGGTGACGTGCACGGGGGCGGCGGGTACGGCGAGTTCGCCGGGGGTGTGGAGTTGGGCGAGGGTGAGGCTGACGGGGTGGCCGGCGTCGGCGCTGATCCGGGAGATCCGGGCGACGGGGCCGTCTCCGTGGAGGCGGAGTCCGACGGCGAGGACGGTGCTGGAGAGTTCGTCGTCGGCGGCCCCGGCGCGGTTCCAGAGCGAGCGCCGTTCCTGGGCGCCGTCCGGCATGTCGACGCCGTACAGCGTTGCCAGGGCGCGCAGCACGGTGGAGGACAGCCGGGTTCCGTCGTCGAGGGCGTGGGAGTCGCCGTCGAGGAGGCGTGCGGCGAGGACGGGCAGTGGTTCGCCGTCGAACGGGAGTGCCGCGAGGACGGTCAGTGTGGAGGTCAGCAGGCTCCGGGTGCGGTCGAGCGAGCCGTCGACCAGGCCGTTGGCGCGGAGGTGGGCGGCCCATTCGGTGAGGGCGGGTTCGGCGGTGACCACGTGGTGGTGGGCGAGCCACTCCCACAGGGCCGCGCGTCGGGTCGATTCCTGTTCGCGTTCGGCGGCCCGGTCGCGGATCGGGCCGAGGACGGCGGCGGCCACGTCCCGCACGGACTGGCCGCAGGCGTCGGCCACGGCGGCTTCGAGCCGGGCGAGCGGGACGGTCGGTGCGACGCCGGGGAGCCGGTCGAGGCCGAGGAGGTCGGCGAGGGCTTCCTGGCCGGCCTCGTCCAGCGGGCCGATCCGCACGCGGCTGACGGGCCGGCCGGTGGACAGGCGTTCGTGCACGGCCGACCACAGCGGCCCGAGTGCCGGGACGTCAAGAAGGTGCCGTGCCGTCATACTCCAGCCTCCACAACGGAGTTGTCGGTCAGCAGCTCCGCACCCGTCCAGACGAAGCGCGCGCTGGTGACGGCGTCGTCGCCGTCAGCGCCGGTGATCAGCTGGTGGACGGCGATGCCGGGGAGTTCGCGGTAGGTGCACCACTCGTGGTCGGAGGTGAGCACCAGGTCGAGGTCGAGGGCGGCGAGGAGTCCGAAGACCTGGCCGCGGTTGACGGTGTCGACGCCGACGAAGACCTCGTCGAGGAGGATCAGCCTGGGCGAGGCCGGCACCGCCTCGTAGTGGGCGGCCACGGCGGCGAAGAGCGGGAGGTGCAGGGCGATGGCCTTCTCGCCGCCGGAGAGTGCGCCGTGGAGTTTCTTGGTGAGCAGCTGCCAGCCGGTGCCGTTGGCGCGGTCCAGCTTGACGACGAACTGGTGCCAGGCGGTGTAGTCGAGGACTTCGGCGAGCTGTTCCTCCCAGGTGGCGGCGGTGTTGCGAGTCTTGGCCTCCTCGATGCGGCCGCGGAAGAAGGCGTGCAGGGCCTCGCGGTCGGCTTCGGTGATCCTGGCCGGGTCCTTGAGCAGGAGTTCGCGGGCCGTCCTGGTGCCTGCGGGCAGGTCGGGGTGGATCTGCCAGACCAGGCGGACCGCGACCTTGGAGGCGGTGCGGACCCGTTCGAGGTGGCCGTTCATCCGCTCCACGAGTTCGCCGGCCTGGCGGATCCGGGAGGCGAGGTGGCGGCGGGTGTCGCCGGTGAGGGTCTGGTCGAAGAGGTTCCGTTCGGCGGTGGTGATGTCGTTCCGGCTGCGGTCGCGCTCGGCGGTGAGGGCGGCGAGCAGGCCGGCCGCGCCGGTGCGGGCGCCGTCGATCGAGGCGACGAAGACGTGGATGTCCTCGTCGGCTTCGAGTTCGAGGTCGGCGCGGGTGCTGAGGCTCTGGCGTGCGCGGTGGACGGCTTCGGAGAGGCGGTTGAGGGCGTCGCCGAGGTTGCGGGTGCTGTGCGGCAGGTTCGGCCATCGGGCGGCGGTGTCGCGGGCGGCTTCCAGGGTGGCGCGGGCACCGTCGTCGGTGCCGAGGGCGAGGGTGGTGCCGGCGTCCTCGGGGAATCCGAGGGCGCACAGGCGGCGGAAGCGCTGGGCGGCCCGGTTGCGGGCGGCTGCGGCGGTGTCGCGGCGGGTGGCGTCCTGGGTCATGGTCGCGCCGAGCGAGCCGATCCGGCCTTCGAGGGCGATGAGTGCCTTGGTGGCGTTCTCGATCTCGTCGCGGGTGCGGCGCAGCACCTGCCGCAGGTCGCCGATCCGGGCGGCGACCTGCCGGTAGTCCTCGCCGACGGTGCTTTCGACCGCGGTGAGGGTGGCGCGCAGGCCGCGGGCGGTGGCCTCGGCCTCCTCGGCGTCGGCGACGGTCTCCTCGGCGGCGGCCTTCGATGCCTCGGCCTGTTCGCGCGCGGTGTCCCGGGCCTGTCGGACGGCCGCCCGCTCCAGGTGCGCGTCCAGCCAGACGTCGGCCTGTTCGCGCAGTGTGTCGACGGCGGCGGCGGTGTTGTCCAGGGCGGCGCGTTCGGCGGGCAGGGCGTGTTCGGCGGCGGCGACCGCGAGGGCGCGCCGGGCGGCGGCGGCCGTGTTCTCCTGCTGGGCGAGCCGTTCGACGGCTTCCCGTACGGCGTCCTGGCGGGCGCCCACCTCGGATTCCGAGCGGTCCCGGGCGTGCTTGGCCTGGAGTACTTCGCGGTGCGCGGGTCGGGAGCGGAGGTCGGCGCCGAGCCGCGAGCGGCGGTCGGCGAGGGCGCGGAGGTCGGCGTCGAGCGCGGCGACGGTCTCGGTGGCCTCCTCCAGTTGGCCGGTCAGTTCGGCGGCCCGGCGTGTCCTGGCCCGTTCCCGGGCGGCGGCGCCGATGTGGCTGGACTCCGGTTTGGCCCAGGTGCCGGTGGCCGGTGCGAGGCGCCAGCTGCCGTCGGCGGCGACGGCGGCGGGGTGTCCGGCGGGGAGGGTGCGGCCGTAGGCGATGCCGGCGAGCAGTCGCCGGACCTGTTCGGCCGGTACGGCGGCGCGGGCGTCGGGTTCGGGGCGCAGCACGTCGAGCAGGGTGGGGCCCGGTGCGGGGTCGGCGGCGGCGGGGTCGGCGAGGGTGTCGTGTCCGGGGACGGTCAGGCTGCCGTCGGGGGTCAGCCAGGCGTCCAGCAGGCCGGCTGCTTCGAGGGCGGCTTCGAGGCCGGCCTGGTCGGCGGGCGGTACGTCGGGGTGGAAGGCGAGCAGGCTCCACAGGGGTGCTCCGGGGGTGGCCGTGCGGTCGGCCGTGCGGGTGTGCGGCGGCGCGGGCGGCAGTTCGGTGGCGGTGGCGGTGCGTTCCAGTTCCTGCGCGATGCGGTCGCGCCGGGCGCGGGCGGTGTTCCGGGCGGCCCGGGTGGTGGTTTCGTCGGCGGTGATGGCGCTTTCGGCGGTGCGGGCGGCGGCGTCGACGAGGGCCAGGACCTCGGTCTCGGCGGCGGCGCGGGCGGCGAGTTCGTCGGGGTCGTCGAGGCGCAGTTCGGTGCAGGTTTCGGTGGCCCAGTGGCGGAGCCGGTCGGCGTGGGTGTCGACGGCGGTCTCGTGGTCGCGGGCGTGGCGGTCGCGTCGTTCGGTCGCGGCGGCGAGTCGTCCTCGGGTGGTGTCGAGTTGTTCCTCGGCGGTGGTGCGTGCGGCGGCGGCGCGTTCGTGCTGTTCGAGGGCGGCGCGGACGTCGGCGAGCTGGCCGTGCCGTGCGGTGATGGCGCCGCGCACCAGGCGGCGGGCGGCGCGTCCGTGGTCGGTGGCGTCGTCCGTGGGGGTGGTGTCGAGCATGGTCTGCACTTCGGTGCAGAGGGATTCCATGGCGGCGCGGCGGGCCGCGGTCCGGGCGTCCTCGGCGGCGGCGGCGGTCTGCGCGGCGCGCTGGGCGGCTCGTTGCTCGGCCTGCTCGGCCCGTTCGGTGTCCTCGGCGGCGGTGCGGAGTTTGCGGTCGGCGGCTTCGCGGGCGCGGGTGGCGGCCCGGCCGGCGCGGTCGGTGCGGCGGCGGAGTTCGTCGAGTTCCTGGCCCTGTCGATAAATCTCCGAGTCGAGCAGTCCCTCGATGGTGCCGTCGATCTCCTGTGCGGTGTGGTCGAGTTCGGTCTTCGCCTGCCCGGTCCGGTCGCGTTCGCGCAGGGCCTCGGTGTGGGCGTCCTCGCTGGCGCGGGCGTCGCGGGTGGCGTTGTCCATGTCGGTGGTGGCGGAGATGAGGGCGGCCGCGCCGGCGCGCAGGACGCGTTGGGCGTAGCCGCGCTGCTGGGTGGCGACGGCGGTGGCGGCGGCGACTTCCTCGTCGAGTGCCTTGAGGTGTTCGCGCTGCCGGTCGAGTCGTTCGAAGCCTTCGGCGAGTTCGGTGATCTCGCCCTGGCCGAGGGGCGGCAGCGCCCGGGAGAGCAGGGAGGACAGCAGCGAGGGGTCGAGGCGCTCGGAGAGTTTCGGGGTGCGGAGTTGGAGCATGGCGGTGATCAGGGCGTCGTAGCGCTGTTCGCCGAGTCCGGGGAAGAGGGTGCTGCGGACGGCGCTGCGGTAGTCGGCGGCGGCCGCGTGCAGGTCGCCGCGGCCGGTGAGGGCGTCGGCGAGCGCGGCCCGGGTGAGCGGCTGCCCGGCGTCGTTGACCAGGGCGAGGCCGCCGGGGCGGTCGATCCGGGCGGTGGTGGTGAAGAAGTCGACGTGGACGCCGGTGGTGTGCGTGCTGGCCTGGAGCCTGGCGCCGCAGGTGAACCAGGCCCGGCCGCCGTCGCCGGTGTGCCGGAACTCCAGCCAGACGTAGCCGACCCGGGTCTTGCCGGTGGTGCCCTCGCCCATCAGGTTCCAGTGCATGGTGCGCTCGGAGCCGCCGAAGGTGGAGAGCCGGTTGGGGCGCAGGCTGGCGTCGAACAGGAACGGCAGCAGGACTTCCAGCGCTTTGGACTTGCCGGTGCCGTTCTGGCCGCGCAGCAGCAGGCGGCCCTGGTGGAAGGTGAAGGTCTCGTCGTAGTAGCGCCAGACGTTGAGGATGCCGGCCCTGGACGGCTGCCAGCGCACGCCGGAGGGCGCTGCCTGCGGGGGTTCCGTCGTGGTCATCGGAGGGTGCTTCTCCCTGGTCACGGGGTGGGGCCGGGGACGGCCCGGTACCGGTGGGCGGCGGGCCGGGGGACGGTGCGGCCGCCGGCCGGGCGGGCGAGGCCGAAGTCGGTCAGGATGCGGACGGCGTCGGCGGCGAGGCGTTGCGCGCCGTCCTCGGAGTGGTAGCTCTTCGCCCATTGCGGGAAGCGGCGCAGCAGGTCGCCGGCCTCGGCGGTGAGCTGTTCCGGTGTCAGCCCGCCGGGGGCGGCTGTCAGCGGTTCCAGCAGCAGCAGTGCGGCGACCCGGGCGGAGGCGGAGTCGTCGGGGAAGCGGCTGTCGGTGGCGATCGCGTCCGGGTCGACGAGCAGCAGGCCGTCGGCGCGTTCCTCCAGGACGAAGCCGCCCTGTTCGGCGGCTCGCCGGACGACCTGGCGGCCGGTCGGCGAGGCGAGGTAGGCCAGTTCGTCGGCGGCGAGGTCGTCGTGGTGGAGCACCGGGTCGTCGAAGAGGCGGCGCAGCACCGCGTGCCGCAGCCGGAGGTTGCGCTGCGCGTCGGACGCGTCGGCGCCGCCGTACCGGTTCTCGCGCACGGTCTCGCGCAGGAGTTCCGCGAAGCGCAGCGGTGTCTCGCCGGTGGGGACGGCCAGTCGGGAGGGGCCGACGGGTGCGGCGAGCAGGCGCATCAGGACGGTGGCGTCGACCCGGTAGAGCACCTTGGCGTCGGCGGAGTCGGTGAAGCTGTCGGTGACGCCGTCCATGGTGAGGAGTGCGCCGAGGGATTCCAGCAGTTTGAGGACGTCCACGAAGGCCATGCGTTCGGGTCTGCTCGCGGTGTCGAACGGCGGCAGTGCCTCGTCGGTGGCGCAGGCCTGGACGACGCGGTCGGCGAGCAGGCCGACGGTGGTGACGGAGGCGGGCAGCAGTTCGGCGGCGGCGACGCAGAGCAGTGTGTACCGGCGGCGGTCGAACGGCGCCCGGCCGGAGCGCAGTCGGCGGGCGGGGCGGGAGGCGTCGGGGGTGGTGCGGATCTTCAGCAGCCGCACGTATCCGAGGCGGGGTTCCACCACGAGTTGCCAGCCGCAGTGGTAGTCGAACCATTTCGTCAGCGGGTCCTGGCGGCGGCGGATCAGGGCGAAGGCGGACGGGTCGCCGCGTTCGGTGATCAGTGGCCGGCCGAGGAGCAGTCGGATGCCGCGGGCGACGTCCTCCCGTTCGGCCAGCACCAGTTGGTTGGCGAGGGTGCTCATGGGTGCGCCTGCCTGTTGCCGGGGGTGCGGATCTCCACCAGGTAGTCGGGGCCTTCGAGTTGTCCGCGGGTGGTGCGCAGGACGGCGGTCGCTCCGTCGCCGGGGCGCAGGACGATTTCGACGCGGCCGTCGGAGGTGACGGTGCGGCGTGTCCCGTCGTGGTCCGGGCGGACGGCGAGCGCCCGGCCGAGCAGGTCGAGCAGCCGCTCGAAGACGGCGTCGTCCAGTCGGCCGAAGGCCGACAGCCGGACGGGGCCGTCGGTGCTCAGGACGTCCCAGGCGGCTTCGAGTTCGGCGCGTTCCTTGCGGGCGAGTTCGGCCCGGGCGGCCTTGACGGCGGCGATGTCGCGGACCCGGCCGGTGCGGGTGAACCGTTCGGTGCGTCCGCTGGTGCGCAGCAGGGTGGACACCCGGACCGGCGGGGCTTCGGCCCAGCTGTGCGCCGGGGGCACCAACTCGGGGTCGGGGTGGGCGAGATGGGCGTGGCGGGAGGGGCCGAGGCCGAACGCGGCCGACCACAGTCGGTGCAGGTCGTCCTCGGTGGGCGCGGCGGCGAACCAGCGGGCCAGTACCCGGAAGTCCTGGGCCGCGCTGGAGGATCGGCGGCGTGACTCGGTGATCCGGTCCAGTACTTGCAGGAGGGTCACGATGGCGCGCCGGGCGACGTCGTGCAGTTGCTCCACGCGGGGTCGGGAACCGTCGGCGGGCAGGAACCACGCGCGCAGGCCCTCCCAGCGTGCCCGTCGCCGTTCCAGCCAGGCCGGCCCGGGGTCGCTGTCCGGGGCGGGCGGCAACTCGGCGCCGCGCAGCGCCCGTTGGTGCAGCAGGTCAACGCCGTGCTGCTCGACGCGCCGGACGGCCGAGGCGATCGCTTGGCCGCGCTGGTCGAGGTTGCGCAGGAACTCCTGGAGGTACGCCACCGTCGCGGCCTTGACCTCCCGGAACGTCGCGAGGTCCGCGCCCTCGGCGCGCAGCAGGCGCTGCAACTCGCCGTTGAACGCCTTGGTGTTGGCCAGCAGCGCCTCCAGGTGGCCTTCGAGTGCCTGGAGCGTGGTGAAGACCCGGCGGTCCGAGGACGCGGGCTCGGCGAGCAGCAGGTACAGCTCGTCGAGCCGGTCGGCGACGGCTTCCAGGACGGCGGTCTGCAGCGCGCCGGTGGCGGCGAGCACGGACAGGGCGTGCTCCACGCCCGCGAGGGCGGCCTCGCCGCGCCGGGTCAGCGAGTACTGGAGGTTGCGGCGCTCGTACTCCTCGGCGGTGCGGTAGTTCTCCGCGTGGTTCTGCACGACGTCGAGCAACTCCCAGGCCCGCAGCCGGCGCAGGGCGTCCTGCAGCTCGTCGTCGTCGATGGCGTCGAGCCATCCCACCGCGCGCAGCCTGCCCCGGACGTCGTCCAGCCCGAGCGCCGTCTCCAGCCGCTCGTTGGCTGCGCCGAATGCCTGCAGGATCGCCCCGTACAGCTCGGCCCGGTCCCCCGTCGCGAACCGGAACATCTCCACCGGCACCCTGAGCATCGGCTCCCCTCCCTCCCACCCCCTGGCCGGGCACCACAGTACGCGGGTGGCGACCTGCCCCGCCGCCGACCGGGAAGCCCCGCTCCTTCCCGGCTACCGGGGGTGGCGGGCGCGGTGGGCGGCGATCAGGTCGCGGTACCAGGTGTAGGAGGCCTTGGGGGTGCGCTGCTGGGTTGCGAAGTCGACGTGGACCAGGCCGAAGCGTTGGCTGTAGCCCTCGGCCCATTCGAAGTTGTCGAGGAGGGACCAGGTGTAGTAGCCGCGGAGGTCGATGCCGTCGGCGGCGGCGCGGGCGAGGGCGTCGAGGTGGGTGGCGAGGTAGTCGATGCGGGGGGTGTCGTCGAGGGTGTCGTCGGTGGAGCAGCCGTTCTCGGTGACGGTGATCGGGGGGAGCGCGGCGCCGTAGCGTTCGCGGAGGGCGAGGAGCAGTTCGTGCAGGCCGGCGGGGACGACGGGCCAGCCGAAGTGGGTGTGCGGGACGCCCTCGATCGGTGCCTGGGTGAACGGGAGGCCGGGGTCGGTGGGGGCGGCGATCCGGGTCGGGTTGTAGTAGTTGACGCCGAGGCCGTCGAGGCCGGGCCCGGCGATCAGCTCCAGGTCGCCGTCGCGGACGGAGCCGTGCAGGTCCTCGCCGACCCCGTACGCGGACAGGTCCGGGTAGCGGCCGAGCAGCAGCGGGTCCATGAACAGCCGGTTGTGCAGGGCGTCGTAGGCGTCGGCGGCCGCCAGGTCCTGCGGGGCTCCGCTCGCGGCGCGGACGGGTGTCAGGTTGTTGGCGATCAGGACGTCGCGGCCGCGCGAGCGCAGTTCGGCGGCGGCCAGTCCGTGGGCGAGCAGTTGGTGGTGGGCGGCGGGCAGCGCGTCCAGCATCAGGCTGTGTCCGGGGGCGTGGATCCCCAGCGCGTAGCCGAACACCAGGTGCACGAACGGCTCGTTGAGGGTGATCCAGGCCGGCACCCGGTCCGCCAGCCGGTCGGCCACGATGGCCGCGTACTCGGCGAACCGGAAAGCGGTTTCCCGTTGCATCCAGCCGCCCTCGTCCTCCAGTGCTTGCGGCAGGTCCCAGTGGAACAGGGTCGGCAGCGGGGTGATCCCGGCGGCCAGCAGTCCGTCGGTCAGCCGCTCGTAGAAGTCCAGCCCGGCCGGGTTCGCCGGGCCGCGTCCGTCCGGCTGGATCCTCGACCACGCGATCGAGAAGCGGTACCCGTCGAGGCCCAGGGCGCGCATCAACTCCACGTCCTCGCCCCAACGGTGGTAGTGGTCGCACGCCACCCGCCCGCTGTCGCCGTTCTTCACCGCGCCGGGCCGCTCGCAGAAGACGTCCCACACCGACCGCCCCCGCCCGCCCTCGTCGACCGCTCCCTCGATCTGGTACGCGGCGGTGGACACGCCCCAGCGAAAGCCGGGCGGCAGGTCGTGACGGTCCGTCATGGGTGGTCCTTCCAGGAAGCAGCAAGGGATCAAAATGCGAGGAGTGCTCATGTTATGGAGCCGCCCGGCCCCGAAGCCAGAGCCGAACACCACCAATCCGCCGAGCCGCCGGCCTCATCGGTGGCCCCGGCGCCTCGGCAGCACTCGTCGCCGCGATACCGTTCGAACCGGAACAGCCAAAGGGGGGCGTGATGGCGGATCGGATCGGGTTCGAGTGGCAGCTCAGCGGCAGCGGCTGGGCGAGCTGCCGGATCTCGGACGGCGCCACCGAGGCGAAGTTCGCGGGCAGTTACTGCACCGACGCGCTCGCCGACCTGCTCGGCGGGCTGGCGGGCCGGTACCGTCCGGAACCGGTCGAGCGGATCTCCTTCGACCTCGAACCCGCCGAAATCCGATGGGTCCTTCGTGGCGACGGAACGGATGTCGACATCTCGATCCGCCAATTCCCCGACATCTACCGCAGCTACGACCGCCCCGACACCGACGGCGCCCTCACCTGGCACTCGGTCCAACCACGCAGCGGACTCGTGCACGCCGTGGTCGAGGCGGCCCGGGCAGTGCTGCGGGAGCACGGCGAAGCCGGCTACAAGGCCCGGTGGGCCCGGTTCGAGTTCCCGGTCGCCGCGCTCCGACGCCTTCGGCAACAGCACCTGCTGCACGACGAGTGCGACCGACCGCACGAGCCGTCCGAGCGGTAGCCCGTCCTCACGCCGGGCTGCGGTCGATCTCCAGGACGTCGTACAGGTGCTGCCCGGCTCCCCACCGGCCGAGGCGCTCGCGATCGACCAGGTGCAGGCACTGCCGATTGGCGAACTCGACGGCCGGGGCCGTGAACCCGTTGAGCGCGACGACGACCGGAACGGCCGCACCGTGCACCGGCCGGGCCGTGCCGTTGAACTGCTGCACGTGCTCCGACCTCACCGCCGTCGCGAACCGCTTGCACTGCAGCACCACCCGCCGTCGGAGGTGGTCCTCGGCGATGACGTCGGCCCCGACGTCCCCGGCTCCGCCGACCCGCTGCGCGTCGCCGAATCCGTCCCGTTCCAGCAGTTCGCGGCACATCTCCTCGAACCGGAGCGGCGAGGCCTCCTGGAACGCCTCCAAGGTGTATCCGGGCGGCCGCCGCACATAGGACGCTGCGGGCTCGACCGGTGCCGCCGGGCCCAGCGGGCGGTGGGCCCACTGTTCGATCCGGTCGGTGACGGCCGCGACGGCGGCGGTGCGGGCCAGACTGAGCCGTACGGAGACGCCCGTACGCACGAGACCCCACAGCGGCTGGACGAACCGGCGAAGCGACCGGTCGAGGCCCGTACGCCGAAGCACCTGTCGCAGGCCCGCGACGGCGACGGCGGCCCCCGTCGCCCAGGCTGCCGCGGCCAGCGGGTGTGCCCAGGCCCAGCCCGCGAGCTGGAGGGCGCCGCCGAGCACGGCCATCCCGGCGAGCACCGCGAGACAGCCCGCGTCGCCCTGCCCGGCCTCCGCCGTCGAACCACTGCCCTGCGGGTTCCCGTCACCGGGCGTCATTCCCCAACTCCCGTCCGTTGCCTGACGAGAGGTTAGGCCTTCCCCGTCCGGACGGGCCGACGGTTCGCGAAAATCCACCCGCCCCCACCGGGCCTCGGTACTCGGACGGCGACCCGACCCGAGCACGGACACCCTGAACTCGGCCATCAGATCCGCGACTTCGCGCAGGCAACGGGGTGCGGAACAGCGGCGGCAAGTGGCCCGCGGTGTCGTACGCCGCACCGAGTATCGCGCGGGCCGGCACCCACGACCGGCCGCCGCCCCGCCGCGGACCCACGCGTGTCCGACCCACGGCGCGCCGTACCTCCCGGAATTGAAGACGACTCATGGATGGGCACAACTCCCCATCCCCACCTGCCCGTTCGTCGGGACGACCGTCGTCGTCAGGTGTTCCCGTCCCGGTTGCGGCATCGTCCGGCCGTACGTCGATGGTCCCGGTCGGGCGGGTCCGTGGGCCGATTGACGTGGGCCGGGGGCGGCGGCCGATCATGTGGGGGGTGGTCGGTTCGGCGGCGATCCGGCAGGGCTGGGAGGCGGGCTGCGCGTGTGGGGCAAGTGGATCGGTTGCACGGTGCCGGTGGCCGCGCGGGAGCGGTTCTCCGCTGCGCAGGGCGCCTGGTCGGCGATCGGTGACCAGCCGGGCCTGGTCGGGCAGGTGGGTGGCTGGGATCCGGCCACCGGGCGCGCCCAGGTGCTGGGGTTGTGGGCCGACGCGGCGGCCCACCGACGCTTCGTGCGTGAGCGGCACGACGCCGTGATCGCCGGCAACCGGCAGGGCGACACCTACACGGGTATCGACGTCGCCGCCGGGGAGACCGTCCTCGAAATGCCCGGGGACGCAAGCGACTTGCCGCACGCGCTCGAACGCGCCGCCCTGCTGCGGGTCGCCGACTGCCGACTGCTGCCCGACCGCACGGAGCACTTCCTCGACGTCCAGCGCACCGTGTGGGCACCGGGCATGGCGGCGGCCGGGGGCATGCTGGCCGGGACAGTCGCCCGGCTTGAGGCGGACCGCTACCTGGTCGCGACGCTGTGGTCCGACACCGCCGCCCACCGGCGCTACGCCGCCCGGCACCTGCCGGCCCTGCTCGCCCGCGCCGCCGTCGGGAGCGACCTCCGGTCGATCACCGGCCACCTGCTACCGCTGGAGCCGGGCTGGCGCGTCCTGCCGACACCCGGACCACGGACAGGCCCCGCGCCTTCGCCGCAGGCCTGACCAGCAGTCGGCCGGACGCCGCCCGCCCTGTTCCGGCCGGTGCTACTGGTCGCTGCCGTTGCCCAGGAGGTCGATGCTCCCGAAGGCCTGACCGTGGGCCACCGTCGAGGTGGTGTTGAACTGCCACTGGGTGCGGTCGCCGTCCAGGTTCAGTTCGTCCACCGAGGAGGTGGTCCCGTAGAAGCTGTCGGCCTGCGCGGGGGTGGTGACCACGGCGAAGGCGACGGCTCCGAGAATCACAGCAGCGACGCGGCGCACGAAATCCCTCCTCTCTTGTGGGGCCCGCCGCGTCCAGTCGGATGCGACGGGCGGCTTGCACGGTTTCGCATCGAAGCAGACCGAATGGGACGCGGGGCCGTGACGCGCTGAGCACGCACAGCAAGGGCGAGGGCTATCCCTGCGAACGACTGTTCCAGGCCGCCGGTGTGGCCACCACGGCGGTGGCGCTGTGCCTGACCACTGTCACCAGCGCCGGTGCCGCCACCGGCACGCTGCGGGTCGGCTTCGATTCGTACGACAACCCCGCGGCGGGCTGCTACAACTCCGCCATCCGCCCGCTCTTCGTCGACAACCGGACCAACGCCACCCGGCACCACGGGGACCTTCGAGTTCGGCGTCAGCGTCCGCGTCCCGAGCTGGACCGCAGGCACGCACTCGAACGCCCTGGGCGTCGCCGTCCCCGGCGGCGGCGCCCGCGGGAGCCACCACGGCCGGCCACCAGGCGCGCCCCCGCGGAGCAGCGGAGCCAGGACGCGGGCACCTGGCAGCCCGTGATCGAGGGCTCCCCGATCCCAACGCCGACCTCGAACCCGGCAGCCGGGGAGAGTCAACAGGCGAGTACGGCTTCGGGACGAACCCCGACCAGGTGCTGCGGAGCAGGACGAGGGGTAGCCAGCGGCCGGTGCTCCGTCCAGGCGCCGGTCCTCGGAGAGCCGCCCGCCGCCGGTACCGGCCCGACGGCTCCGGGCCCGGGCGAAGTCCGGCTTTCGCTGCGAACGTGCTGGTGCGGGCCCTACGGTGTTGGCGTCGGCGCAGGCCGGTGGTTCGGCCTGGCGGGTGTTCCGCCGACGGGCGTGGTCGCTGCGGTGCGAGTGGCGGATCGGGTGCTGGGGGAGCGTACGTGGAGCGGGGGCGTCTTGCGGGGGTGGCGGGGCCGGGCGGGCCGGGGTCGGGGTATGCCGTCGGCGGGCGGCTGGTGCTGACGTCGGCTCATGTGACCGGCCCGGCGGGGACGAGGGTGGCGGTGTTCCACCCCGGGGGCGGCGGTTCGGCGGACGGGAGCGTGGTGTGGGCCGGCACCGCGGGCGGGCGCGACGACGCGGCGCTCGTGCTGGTCGACGACTCCCCGCACTGGCGGCCGCCGTCGGGACGGGTGCGGTGGGGGCAGTTGGCCACGGCCCGTCCGGGGGCGGTGTGCGAGACGTGGGGCGTGCCGGACGAGGCCCAGCGTCCGCAACTCGCGGTGGAGGCCGAGCAGTTGGCGGGCCGGATCAACCCGGGCACCGGGTTCGTCAACAACCAGTACGTGATGGACCTCGACCAGCACCCCCCGCACTGGCCGCAGGCGGGCACCTCGCCGTGGGGCGGGCTGTCGGGCGCGGCCGTGCACTGCGGCGGCATCCTGCTCGGCGTGGTGGCGGCCGACCGCGACGCTTCCCGGCACGGCCGGCTCAACGTCGTCCCGGGCTACGTCCTGTTCCACGATCCGGCGTTCCGCGCCGCGCTCGCCGAGCACGGCGGCGGTCTGCCGGCGGGCCTGGAGGCGGTGGAGTTCCAGCACGTGGCCGACTCGGCCGCGCGGCCGGCCCCGGCGACCCCGGCGGCGCTGCTGGAGGCCGGGCGGCAGACCGTCCCGTTCTACGGCCGCGAGGCCCTCCTCGCCGAACTGGAGGCGTGGTGCGCGCTGGACGGGTTCGGGGCGTGGCTGTTGCACGGCCCGGGCGGGCAGGGCAAGACCCGGCTGGCCCACCATCTCGGCCGCCGGCTCGCCGAGCGGGGCTGGACGGTGCTGTGGCCGCGCACCGGCGCCCGCGCGGAGCAGCTGCGGGAGCTGGGCGGTGCGGCGAAGCCCCTGCTGGTGGTCCTGGACTACGCCGAGAGCCGCTCCGAGCAGCTCACGTCCCTCGTCGAAGCGGTCGCCGACCATCCCAGGACCAGCCCGTTCAAGGTGCTGCTGCTCGCCCGTACCGCCGGAGACTGGTGGCGGCAGGCCCGGGAGGGCAGCCGCCAGGCCGAGGACCACCTCGCCACCGCCCGCACGCACCGCCTCGCCCCGCTGGAGGACGACCCCGTCCGGCGCGCCGGCCACTACCGCGCCGCCGCCCGGGCCCTCGTCGCCGTGCTTCCGCTGGTCGACGGCCTGGCCGGCCACGACTGGCCGGCGGCGGCCGAAGCCCTGCCCGAGCCGCAGGTGGGCCAGGACGCCTACGCCAACGCCCTGACGCTCCACATGACCGCCCTCGCCGACCTGCTCGACACCGCACGCAGCGACACCGGATGCAACGTCACCGCACGCAACGACACCGCACGCAACGACACCGCCCGCAGCGACACCGGAACGGGCAGGCCGGTGCCGGGTGACGCGGCGGGCGCGCACGACGTCGAGGACCGGCTGCTCGGCCACGAGGCCCGTTACTGGCGCGACACCGCCACCGCCCGGGGCCTCGCCCCGGGCGTGAGCATGGACACCTTGAGGGCCGCGATCGCCGCCGCGCACCTGGTCGGCGCCGCCGACCGTGAGCAGGCCGACCGGCTGTGGCAGCAGCTGCCCGCGCTCGCCGACCAGCCCCGCGACCGGCGCGACCGGGTCACCGCCTGGCTCGCCGCCCTCTACCCCGCGACGCCGACCGGGGCGGGCGAGGCACCGTGGGGAGCCCTCCAGCCCGACCGTCTCGCCGAACGCCACACCGGCAACACGCTCCTGGACCGGCCGGAACTCGCCGACGACCTGCTCCGCGGCACCGACGCCGCCCAGAACGGGCAGCTCCTCACCGTCTACACCCGCGCCGCCGCCCACCCCGCCCTGCGCCGGCTCGGCGGACAGCTCACCGAGCTCTGCGTCCGCCACTACCGGACGCTCACCGCGCACACCATCAGCACCGCCACCCGCACCGACCACCCGGCGCCCCTGATCGCGGCCCTCGACACCGTCATCGACCGCGCCGACGTTCCGTTCGACGACCTCAGGGCGGTCTACGCCCTGCTCCCCCGCGCCAGCCACCGCCTCGCCACGACGGCGGCTCGCCTCGCCCACGCCATCGCCGCGCGCCACCGCGCGCTCGCCGAGGCCGATCCGGACGCCCACCTGCCCAACCTGGCCCACGCCCTCAACAACCTGTCCGTCCGGCTCAGCAACGCCGGTCGGCGGGCGGAAGGCCTGGCCGCCATCCAGGAGGCCGTCGCGATCCGACGCACCCTCGCCGACGCCGACCCCGGCACCTACCTGCCGAACCTGGCCACCTCGCTCAGCAACCTCTCCGTCCGACTCAACGAAGCCGGACGTCAGGCGGAGGGCCTGGCCGCCATCCAGCAGGCGGTCGCCATCCGGCGCGCCCTCGCCGACGCCGACCCCGGCACCTATCTGCCCGACCTCGCCGCCGCGCTGAGCAACCTCTCGGCCGATCTCAGCGACGCCGGGCGGCAGGCGGAGGGCCTGGCCGCCGTCCAGGAGGCGGTCGCGATCCGGCGCGCCCTCGCCGACGCCGACCCCGGCGCGTACCTGCCCGGCCTCGCCACTTCCCTCGGCAACCTCTGCGTCCTGCTCGGCGATGCCGGGCGGCAGGCGGAGGGCCTGGCCGTCATTCAGCAGGCCGTCGCGATCCGGCGTGCCCTCGCCGAGGCCAACCCCGACACCTATCTGCCCGACCTCGCCCATGCCCTCACCAGCCTCTCCGCCCGGCTCGGCGTGGCCGGACCGTGGGCCGAGAGTCTGACCGCCGCCCAGGAGGCCGTCGACTACTACCGTGCCCTCGCCGGAACCAACCCCGACGCCCACCTGCCCGGCCTCGCCAGGGCCCTCGGCAACCTCTCCATCCGGCTCGGCGGCGCCGGCCGGTGGGAGGAGGGTCTCGCTGCTGTCCAGGAAGCCGTCGGCCACTTCCGCGCCCTCGCCAAGAGCAACCCCGAGGCCTACCTGCCCGACCTCGCCCACGGCCTCGGCAACCTCTCCGCGCGGCTCGGCGCTGCCGGGCGATGGGTCGAGAGCTCGGCCGCCGGCCGGGAGGCCGTCGCCATCGGTCGCGCCCTCGCCGAGGCCGACCCCGACGCCCACCTACCCGGCCTCGCCAGGTCCCTCTACGGCCTCTCCCTCCGGTTGACCGATGCCGGCCGGTGGGACGAGGGCCTGACCGCCGTCGAGGAGGCCGTCGACCACTACCGCACGCTCGCCGGAACCAACCCCGACACCTACCTGCCCGACCTCGCCAAGGCCCTCAACAACCTCTCGCTCCGACTTGCCGACGTCGGCCGCTGGGACGAGGGGCTCGCGGCCGCCGAGGAAGCCGTCGACCACTACCGCGCGCTCGCCGCGACCAACCCCGAGGCCCATCTGCCCGGCCTCGCCCAGGCGTTGAGCAACCTCTCCGTCCGACTCGGCGACGCCGACCGGTCGGACGAGGGCCTGGCGGCCGTCCGGGAGGCCGTCGCCCACCTCCGCGTCCTCGCCGCGACCCATCCCGACGCCCACCTGCCGGACCTCGCCATGGCGCTCAACAACCTCTCCATCCGGCTCGGCGACGCCGACCGTCCGGCCGAGGGCCTGGCCGCCGTCCAGGAAGCCGTCGGGCACTACCGCACGCTCGCCGCGACCAACCCGGCGACCCACCTGCCCGACCTCGCCATGGCGCTCCACAACCTCTCGCTCCGACTTGCCGATGTCGGGCGGTGGGACGAGGGTCTCGCGGCTGCCGAGGAGGCCGCCGGGCACTATCGCGCGCTCGCCGGAACCAACCCCGACGCCCACCTGCCCCGCCTCGCCGTGGCGCTCGACAACCTCTCCCGGAGCTTCGCGGAGTCGGGTCGGTGGGAGAACAGCCTGGTCACCGCCGAGGAGGCCGCCGGACACTACCGCACGCTGGCCGCCGCCGACCCCGGCAGCCACCTGCCCGGCCTAGCCAGGGCCCTCGGCAACCTCTCCGTCATCCTGAACCAGGCCGGCCGTCACGAGCAGAGCCTGACCGTCGGCCGGGAAGCCGTGGACCACTTCCGCACCCTCGCCGACGCCGACCCCGACACCCACCTGCCCGACCTCGCCACCGCCCTCAACAGCCTCTCCGCCGGGCTGGGGATGACCGACCGGTGGGAGGAGGGCCTGGTCGCCGCCGAGGAGGCCGCCGGACACTACCGCGCGCTCGCCCGCACCAGTCCCGACGCCTACCTGCCCGATCTCGCCATGGCCCTCAACAACCTCTCCGCCATGCTCAGGCAGGTCGGCCGGGGGGAGCAGGGCCTGGCCGTCGGCCAGGAGGCCGTGGACCACTTCCGCGCCCTCGCCGACGCCGACCCCGACGCCCACCTGTACGTCTGCGCCACGGCCCTCTTCAACCTCGCCGTGGGCCTCGGGGACGCGGATCGGCGCGCCGAGGGGCTGACCGCCCTCCGGGAGGCCGTCCGCCACTACCGCACCCTCGCCGCAGCGGACCACGCCCGCTTCGAACCCGCCCTCCAACGCGCCCTGAAGATGGCAGCCCAACTCGAACACCCCGGATAGCCCGGCGCGAGCGCCCACCGGGCCGTCGCGCTGCCGGGAGCGGAGTCCGCCGCGCTGCGCGGGCGGCTGGAGCAGGAACCGGGGGCCGACGATCCGCGCCGAGATCCTGCTCGGCCTCGGCCTGCACGAGCGCGCCCCGGAGGCCCGCGCCGTCCTGGATCGGCACCTCACGCGGCCCGACCTGCTGACGCACTTCTGCACCGCGCCCCCGGGACGCCGACCCGCTCACCGACCGGCAGCGGGCCCTCGTCCGGGCGATCACCGATCGCGCCGCGCCGCCGAGGAGCCCCACAGGGTCCTCGACCGCACCGGGCGCGGGCGCGGGCGGGTTGACCCTCTCCTGGCGTCAGGGTTCAGCATGGGGGTCGTTCGAAGGGAGAACGACGTGGCCGACCAGGGCGTGAGTTATTCGGTGGGGCAGGTGGCGGGGTTCGCGGGGGTGACGGTACGGACCCTGCACTACTACGACCGGGAGGGGCTGCTGTCGCCGAGCGAGCGGACCGCGGCCGGCTACCGGCAGTACACCGACCGGGACTTGGCTCGGCTCCAACAGATCCTGTTCTACCGGGAGTTGGGATTCCCGATCGAGGAGATCCGGAGCATCCTCGGCGACCCGGCGGCGACCGCGCTCAGCCACCTGCGCGAGCGGCACCGCCAACTCAACGAGCAGATCACCCAGTTGCAGCGGCTGGTGGAGGTCGCCGAGCAGGCCATCGAGATGGAGCGGACCGGCGTCCGGCTGTCGCCCCAGGAGCGCTTCGACATCTTCGGCGAGGTCCGCTGGGACCTGAGCTACGCCACGGACGCCCAGCTGAAGTGGGCGGACAGCGCGCGGCAGCGCGAGTCGATGGAGCGGGCGGCGCAGCACAGCAAGGAGGACTGGCGGCAGCTGATGGCCGAATCGGCGGCCTGGCGGCGGGAGTTGATCGTCGCGTTCGAGGACGGGCAGCCGGCCGACGGCGAGCGGGCGATGGATCTGGCGGAGCAGCACCGGGCGCATGTGGAGCGGTGGTTCACGCCGTGTCCGCCGGATTCGCACCGGGCGATCGGGGCGGACTACCTGACCGATCCGCGGGCGTTCGCGATGCTGGTGCCGCCGTCCGAGCAGCTGCCCGGCCTGGCCCGGTTCCTGCACACCGCGATCGAGGCCAACGCCCGTCGCACGACGGAGGGTTGAGCGGGTCATGCGCGTTCTGGTCACGGCGGCGGGGTCGCACGGCGATGTCGCGCCGTACACGGGGCTGGGCGTCCGGCTGGCGGAGGCGGGGCACGAGGTCGCGCTGGCGACGCACGAGTGCTACCGGGGGACGGTGGAGGGCTGCGGGCTGGAGTTCCGGCCGCTGCCGGGCGACCCCCGGGGCGGCGGCGACCAAGGCGGCGGGGACCAAGGCGGCGGGCAGCGCGGACTGCTGCGGCGGGCGAAGGAGTTCGTCGGGGAGCTGGGCCGGGGCATCGCGGAGGTGGCGGAGCCGGGGGCGGACGTGCTGCTGCTGTCCACCTCGACGGCGCCGCTGGGGTGGCACGTGGCGGAGGCGCTGGGGACGGCCAGTGCGGGGGTGTACCTCCAACCGGTCGAGCCCACCGGGGAGTTCGGTCCGGTGGTGGGCGGCGCGCGGTCGCTCGGCCGGTGGGGGAACCGGGCGGCGGGACGGGCCGCGCTGGGGGTGGTGGACCGGCTGCACCGGGACGCGGTGGCGGAGCTGCGCGAACGGCTCGGCCTGCCGCCGCTGACCGGTCCGCGGATGCGGCGCCGGCTCGCGGAGCGGCGGTGGCCGGTGCTGCACGGCTTCAGCCCGGCGCTGGTGCGCCGCCCGGCGGACTGGCGTCCCGGGCTGGAGGTGGTCGGCAACTGGTGGCCGGCGGCGCGGAGCGGTCTGCCGGACGAGGTCGAGGAGTTCCTCGCGGCCGGCCCGGCGCCGGTGTTCGTCGGCTTCGGCAGCATGGGCGCGGGCCAGGGCGAGCGGCTGGGCCGGCTCGCGGTTCGGGCGCTGCGCGCGGCCGGGCGGCGGGGCATCCTGCAGGCCGGCTGGGCGGGGCTGACGGCGGACGCGGAGGACGTGCTGACCGTGGGGCAGCTCGACCATGCCGCGCTGTTCCCGCGCACGGCGGCCGTGGTCCACCACGCGGGTGCGGGCACGGCGGCGGCGGCGCTGCGGGCGGGTGCGCCGTCGGTGCCCGTGCCGGTGACGGCCGACCAGCCGTTCTGGGCCCGTCGGTTGACGGCGGTCGGCGCGGCGGTCGCGCCGATCCCGCTGCGCGAGCTGACGGCCGAGCGGCTGGGCGCCGCGATCCGCCGGGCGGTGACCGACCCGTCGCTCCGTGAGCGCGCGGCGGCGGCCGCCGCGCGGTTGGCCGCGGAGGACGGCGCGGGCCGGGTGGCGGACCTGCTCACCGGACTGGCCCGCCGCACGGTCGCCTGAGCGGGCCGGGCAGCGGGCCAGGGGGTGGGGCGGGTCTCGGATCGGCGGGGGCTGGAGCGGGTCCCGGATCAGGCGTCGGAGTAGCTGAGGTCCCCGACCGACCAGGCGCTGATGTCGCCGATCGCGATGCGGTACATGCCGCCGGTGTGCGGGAGCCCGAAGTCGCCCTGGAGGATCTTCGCCCGGTGCAGGTGCAGGTGGGTGGGCCGGGCGGGCGGGCCCTCGGGGGGCGGGGCGAACAGGGCGGCGAAGGGCTTCAGGTGGTCGGAGGCCTGCAGGACGTCGGCCACGCGCTCCCACCACAGGGCCACCGGGGCCAGCCTGCCGGTGATCACGGCGCCGGGAACCACCACCGTGAGGGACATCTGGTTGCTGTGCTCGGACTCGACCATCGCGGCGATGTCGACGAGCAGCCCATCGGGGTTCGACATGCGGCCCAGCCTAGGGCCTGTCCGGGCGAGCGGATGCCTTTCCGAGCCGGGCGGGGGCCGCGCACTCAGAGGAATCTCAGAGGTGGAGGCGCTGGCCGTTCCGCTGACGGAACGTCAGACTTGTCGGCGCTTCGTCAAAACGGGGCGGGTCCGATCGCCCGCCCCGCTTCCGGTGGGCTCCCAGCTGCCGGCAGTCAGCGGTTCTGTCCCCCCACGAGGAGTTCCCATGTTCGAAGAGCTGTCCCGGCTCGCCGATCGCGCCCGTCCGACGGTGCTCGGCCTGACCCGGATCGTCGTCTCGCTGCTGTTCGCCTGCCACGGGGCGGCCACCCTGTTCGGGGTGCTGGGCGGCCCGCACGGCAAGGCCCCGCAGTTCGGGGAGTGGCCGGGCTGGTGGGCCGCGGCGATCCAACTGGTGGGCGGCGCACTGGTGTTGATCGGCGTGGCGACCCGCCCGGCGGCGCTGGTGTGCTCGGGTTCGATGGCGTACGCGTACTTCGAGGTGCACCAGGGGAACGCCCTGTGGCCGATCCAGAACGGCGGCGAGCCGGCCGCCATGTTCTGCTGGGCGTTCCTGCTGATCGCCGTCACCGGGCCGGGCGGCCTGGCCCTGGGCACCGCCTTCCGCCGCCGCGCCCAGGCCCCGGCCGCCGTCGCCGCCTGACCTTCGCGCGGCCCTCGGCCGGCCCGGAGCAGTGGAGCATCGTCCCAGGTCAAGGGCCGAACGTCCCTGCTTCGGGCGGCCGAACAGTCCATGATCAACTCCAATCCGCGGATGGTTAACCTGGCGTTCATGGAGTTCACCAGCAGCGGCCCCGCACGTCCGCGCACCGCCACCCCCACCGCCTCGTACGCCCCCAGCGCCCCCACCAACTCGTACGCCCCCGCCAACTCGTACGCCCTCACCGCCGCCGGCGGCTACGACGAGGACGCGTTCAGCCCGGAGTACGACCGCCTGCTCGCCCGCCACCACGCGATGCGGCTGCGGCGCAGCATCCTCGCACCGCCCGGGCGATCATCGGCCCCACAGGGGCCCGCGGTGGAGCTTCCGGAGCCCGGCGACCGGGAGTTGATCGTCGCCCACCTCACGCCGCTGCTGCCGTTCGACGCGCTGATCGAGGTGCTGTACGACGCGATGTTCGTCCGGCGGCCGTACCTGCGGCGGCTGTTCCCGGAGTCGATGGAGTTCCAGCGCCAGCACCTGGGACACATGTTCCAGCACCTGATCGACCACCTCGACCGTCCGGCCGAACTCGACTCCAGGCTGCGGGCGTTGGGCGCGGACCACCGCAAGCTCGGGGTGTGGCCGGCGCACTACGAGGCGTTCGAGGAGGCGCTGCTGACCGCGCTGCGGGTGCGCGGCGGGCGGGCCTGGACGGGGCGGGTCGAGGCGGCCTGGCTGCGGATGCTGCGGTTCGCGGTGGCGGCGATGGTCGCGGGCGCGGAGAGCGCGGCCACCGAGCCGCCGTTCTGGCACGGCGAGGTGGTCGGCCACGAGCGTCGGCGGCCGGACCTGGCGGTGCTGCGGGTGCGCACCGGCGAGCCGTACCCGTACCGGGCGGGGCAGTACGCGGCGCTGGAGTCGCCGCTGCTGCCGCACAGTTGGCGCGCGTACTCGGTGGCGTGCGCGCCGCGCGAGGACCGGGTGCTGGAGTTCCACGTCCGCCGGACCTCCCCGGGCGGGGTGAGCGCGGCGTTGGTGGACGGCACCGGCGTCGGCGACCAGGTCCGGGTCGGCCCGGCCCGCGGCGAGCTCTCGCTGGACGGCGCCGGGGCGGACCCGCACCGCGACCTGCTGCTGCTGGGCGGCGGGACGGGCCTGGCGCCGATGAAGGCGCTGGTGGAGGAGTTCGCGGCGGCGCACCGGGCCCGCGGGCGCCGGGTCCGGCTGGTGGTCGCGGCGCGCAACCGGGACGAGCTGTACGACTGGCCGGCGCTGGTCGAACTCGCCGCCAACCGTTCCTGGTTGGAGCTGACCCCGATGTTCGGCCCCGACCTGGAGGGCCTGGCCGCACTGCTGCGCGGCCACCAGAGCGTGCCCGGGCTGGCGCTGCTCAGCGGCCCGCCCGCGATGGTCGCGGGGGCGCGCTCGCTGCTGCTGGACGCGGGCGTGCCGGAGCACCGGATCCGCTACGACGGGGTCACCCGCGCCGGGCGCTGAGCACCGGACCGGGACGGGAGGGCGACACCGGCGCCCCCGAACCGCCCCTGCCCGGCCCGCCGTTCGGGCCCGGCGAACGGGGCCGTTCGGCCCTTCCGCCGCCGTTCGCCGCTTGGGGACAGTGACACCCAGGCCGACAGGTCGGCGTTGTCTGTGTCCGGCCCGCATCCGGCGGGCCGGTCGGTTGGGCGTGAGTGCCCGGAGAGGCCGAGCGATGGAATCCGACGAGGTCATGCTGGCTGTCCGGCTCACCACCGCCGACCGGACGCTGCTGCGGCGCCTGGCGCACGGGCACCGCGGCGACGTGTCCGAGGTGGTGGCGGACGCCCTGCTGGACGTGCTGCCGTCCGTGCTGACCGGCGGGACGCCCCAACTCGCCGACGAGCTGCGGCGGTTCGCGCCGTGCGCGGTGACGGTGTGGCTGCCGCCGGAGCTCGCCGAGCTGCTGCCGGCGCTGGTGGACCGGATGACCGAGCTGAGCGGCGTCCGCCCCGGCTCGCCCTGCGCGGCGCTGGGCGCGGCGGTGCGGCTGTGGCTGCGCCAGGACCCGGCCCGGCTGATGGCCGGCCTGCGCGTCCTGCACGGCGGCGTGGAGGCCCACGGCCACCGCCCCGTCCCGCTCGCCCAGCCCGTCGCGGCCTGACCCCCGCCGCACCGCCACCGCCACCGCACCGCCCAGCACCCCCCAGCACCGCCCCGCGCACCGCCGCGCCCACTGTCACGCGCCCATCGCCGCCCCCGTGCGATGGGCGCGTCCGTCCCTGGTGGCGAGCCCGCTCCCTGGTGGTCCGTCAGGCCCTGCCGCCCCCGGGCCGTTCGGCTCGCGGGGGCCCGCGGACCGGGGACGCCCGGCCGCCCCGGGCGGGACCATCGGCCCAAGATCCCGGACGCGTCCGCGAACGAGCATGGAACGCCGCCGCTCGGCGGGGTCGCTCCCCTCCCCGGAGCGCCTCGCGGACCGGGTGGTCCGGCACTGCGCCGCCGCCCGCTCCCGGACGTCGCCGATCTCCTGTCATGGCAGGCGACGGCCTGCCGGGCGGTGGCGCCACCAGGTTCGGCAAGGACGAAGGAGGGCGGCCGATGGCTGCCATCGAGGCGAGTCGGGGGGCGGCCGCGGCCGCGCCCCGACGCACACCGGGCAGCGCGATAGTGCGGATGCTCACCACCACCGATCACAAGACGATCGGCACGATGTATCTGGTCAGCGCATTCGCGTTCTTCCTGATCGGCGGCGTGCTGGCGTTGGTGATGCGGGCGGAGCTGGCCCGCCCGGGGACGCAGATCCTCTCCAACGAGCAGTTCAACCAGGCGTTCACCATGCACGGCTCGGTGATGCTGCTGCTGTTCGCGATGCCGCTGTTCACCGGCTTCGCGAACTGGATCATGCCGCTGCAGATCGGCGCGCCCGACGTGGCGTTCCCCCGGCTGAACATGCTGTCGTACTGGATGTTCATGTTCGGTTCGCTGATCGCGGCGGCCGGCTTCCTCACCCCGCAGGGCGCGGCCGACTTCGGCTGGTTCGCCTACGCGCCGCTGTCGGACGCCATCCACTCCCCCGGCGTCGGCGCCGACATGTGGATCATGGGTGTGGCGTTCTCCGGCTTCGGCAGCGTGCTGGGCGCGGTCAACTTCATCACCACGATCATCTGCATGCGCGCCCCCGGCATGACCATGTTCCGGATGTCGATCTTCGCCTGGAACGTGCTGCTGACCTCGCTGCTGGTCCTGATGGTCTTCCCGGTGCTGGCGGCCGCGCTGCTCGCCCTGGAGATGGACCGCAAGTTCGGCTCGCACGTCTTCGACCCGACCAACGGTGGCGCCATGCTGTGGCAGCACCTGTTCTGGTTCTTCGGCCACCCCGAGGTGTACATCCTGGCGCTGCCGTTCTTCGGCATCGTCTCGGAGATCGTCCCGGTGTTCAGCCGCAAGCCGATGTTCGGCTACTCGGGCCTGATCGCCGCCACCATCGCCATCGCCGGCCTGTCGGTCACCGTGTGGGCCCACCACATGTACGTCACCGGACAGGTACTGCTGCCGTTCTTCTCGTTCATGACCTTCCTGATCGCCGTGCCCACCGGCGTGAAGTTCTTCAACTGGGTCGGCACCATGTGGAAGGGCTCACTGTCCTTCGAGACGCCGATGCTGTGGGCGACGGGCTTCCTGGTCACCTTCCTGTTCGGCGGCCTGACCGGCGTCCTGCTGGCCGCGCCGGTGCTGGACTTCCACGTCTCCGACTCGTACTTCGTGGTGGCGCACTTCCACTACACGCTGTTCGGCACCGTGGTGTACGCGATGTTCGCCGGCTTCCACTTCTGGTGGCCCAAGTTCACCGGCAAGATGCTGGACGAGCGCCTCGGCAAGATCACCTTCTGGACGCTCACCATCGGCTTCCACACCACCTTCCTGGTCCAGCACTGGCTGGGCGCCGAGGGCATGCCCCGCCGCTACGCCGACTACCTCGCCGCGGACGGCTTCACCACCCTCAACATGATCTCCACGGTCGGCTCGTTCCTGCTCGGCCTGTCGATCCTGCCGTTCCTCTACAACGTCTGGAAGACCGCCAAGTACGCGCCGAAGGTCCAGGAGGACGACCCGTGGGGCTGGGGCCGCTCGCTGGAGTGGGCGACCTCCTGCCCGCCGCCGCGGCACAACTTCGAGAAGCTGCCGAAGGTCCGCTCGGAGTCCCCCGCGTTCGACCTGCACCACCCGGAGATCGCCGCGCTGGACTACCTGGAGAACCACGGCGTCCCGGCACCGCACCTCGACGACGTGACCCCGGCCAAGATGGACCTGCCGCCGCGCGAACGCCGCCGCCTCGCCGCGTCCTCCTCCGAGGACTGACCGGCCCGCCCCGCCGTCGGCCCAGCCGCTGACGGCACCCGAAACCGCCGTCCCCGCCCCGCCGTATCTCCCGGTCCGGGCGGGGCGGGGACGGCACCCCTCAGCTCTGGAGGACCCGCCATGGCCCACCCCGTCCTGGCCCTCGGCACCGCCGCGGTCACCGCCGCCGGCAGCGCCTGGTACCTGCCCGCGCTGCTCGACCTGCGGGCCGGCGCCGACCGCCCGCGCGCCGTCCGCCTCGCCGCCGCCGGCTGCCTGCTGTGGTGGTGCGGCCTGGCCGCCGCCGCGCTGCTGCTCACCACCCCGCTCGGCTGGCACGTCCCGCTCGGCGCGGCCCTCACCGGCGCGCTGTCCGGTGCGGCGCTGCGCGTCCTGGCCGCCGTCGAGCGGCGCGCCGACCGCCGCGAACAGGACCGCGTCTGGGGCGGCGTCGCCTACGACGTGCCCGCGGTGCGCGGCGTGCGGCCCTCCGCCGCCGCCGTCGGCTGGGTGACGGGCGGGCTCGCGGTCGCCGCCGCGACCGCTGCCGCCACCCTGCTGTCCGGCAGCCCCGGCCCGGCCGGCTCCGCCGTGGTGACCGTCGCCGGCTCCGTCGGACTGTGCCTGCTGATCCTGCTGGTCGCCCTGAACCGCACCCGCCCGCACTGACCTCCCCCGACGGTCGGCGCTCCCGGAACCGCACCCGCCCGTCCCGAACTCCCCCTGCTCCCACCGGAGGAAGCACCGCCATGGACGTCGCCGAGACGATCACCCTGCACCCGGCCGGCCTGCCGGGCGAGGCGGCCGCCCTCGCCCGCGCCCGGATCGCCGCCGTCACGCAGGACGCCTCCGCGCTGGTCGAGGCCGTCCGGATCCGGCTGTCCAGCGCGCCGGGCCGGGTGCTCGCCCAGGTCAACGCCGAGGTGGACGGACGACGGGTCCGCGTCCAGCTCGCCGCGCGCGGCATCGGCGAGGCCGCCGACCGGCTCGCCGACGGGCTGCGCCGGCGCATCCGCACCGCCTCCGCGAGCTGGCGGCCCCGGCCCTGGCCCGCCCCGGACGAGCGCGCCCTCGACCTCCCCGCGACCGGCAGCGAACGCATCGTCCGGGTCAAGTCGCCCTCGCTGGTGTGGTGTTCGCCCGACGCGGCGGTCCGCACCCTGGACGCCATGGACTACGACGTCCACCTGTTCACCGACCCCGCCACCGAGACCGACGCCGTCGTGCACCGCGTCGGCCCCACCGGCTACCGGCTGGCCCGCACGCTGCCCGCCGCGCCCCCGCAGCGGCCCGCCACCCCGCTCACCCTCAGCCCGCACCCGGCCCCGCTCCTGACCGACGCCCGGGCCGCCGCCCGCCTCACCGCCGCCGAGCTCCCGTACCTGTTCTTCACCGACCCCGTCACCCGGCGCGGCCGCCTGCTCTACCGCCGCCTCGACGGCGACCTGGCGCTGATCGCCCCGGCGGCCCGCTGAGAAACCCGGTGGGGGCGGCCCCCGTCACCCGCTACAGTCCGATCCCGCGGGCGACGACAGGGAGTTCCATGCAGCAGCGGGTGACGGTTCAGCACGTCCGGACCGGGCCGCACACGTACCGGGTGGTCCGGGCCGCCGAGGGCCCCGGCCGGATCGGCCTGTACGACCACCACCGCGTGCTCGACCTGTACGCCGACCGCGACGGCCTGACCCGGCTGACCGCCCTGTGGTCGCTCGCCGCCCGCTCCGCGCACTCCCTGGTGTACCTGCCGCTGCGCGGCACCGCCGCCCCGGCCGGCCACCCGGAGCTCTTCCGCAGCAACATCGTCCCGGTCGCCCCGCCGACCACCACCACTGGCACCGCACCACCCACCAGTGCGCCGAGATCGACTCCGACTGGCTGAAGTACCCGGTCCACCCGCGCGTCCCCCGCGGCCTGCACGTGCAGTACTGCCCGCAGTGGCGGGTCTGACGGCGCGTGCGATGGCAAAGCGCAGGCAAAGTACGATAGTTGCCGTTCGAGTCCCGATTCTGTGAGGAGTGCCCCCGGATGGTGTTCAAGCGGCTTCTCGGCGCCCTGGGCGTCGGCGGACCCAGCGTCGACACGGTGCTGTCCACCCCGGCCGTCCTGCCCGGCGGCACCCTGCACGGCCAGGTGAACCTGGTCGGCGGCGAGCGCGAGGCCCAGATCAACGGCATCACGCTCGGGCTGGTCGCCCGGGTCGAGATCGAGCACGAGGACGGCGAGAGCCACGCCGTCCGGGAGTTCGCCCGGGCGCAGGTCTGCGGCCCGCTGCGGCTGGCCGCCGGGGAGCAGCGCGCCGTCCCGTTCGCGCTGCCGGTGCCGTGGGAGACGCCGCTGACGGCGGTCGGCGGCCACCACCTGTCGGGCATGGCGCTCGGCGTCCGCACCGACGTGGACATCGCGGGGCAGCTGGACCGGGGCGACAGCGACGCGTTCGCGGTGGAGCCGCTGCCGGTGCAGCAGCGGGTGCTGGAGGCGCTGGCGGCGCTCGGCTTCCACTTCCACCGGGCCGACCTGGAGGCCGGCCGGATCCACGGCACCGGCCAGACGCTGCCGTTCTACCAGGAGATCGAGTACAAGGCGGCGCCGCAGTTCGCCCACCGCTGCAACGAAATCGAGCTGTCCTTCGTCACCTCGCCGCACCAGGTCGAGGTGGTGCTGGAGTTCGACAAGCGCGGCCTGTTCCACAGCGGCGACTCGGTGCGCACCTTCCGCCTGGACCACGCCTCCGGCCAGCACGACCTGACCGGCACGGTGGACGGCTGGATCCGCGGCGTCCTCGGCCACTGACCGCCCCGCTCCACCCAGCAGTGCGCCGAACTCCGACGCCGGCCCCTGCGGTCCACACGCCCGTCCCCCGCGGCCGCACGTCCAGTACTGCCCGGGGGCAGGTCTGACGACCTACAACTCCATTGCGCCGACAGTGCGTTGACGGACGCTTTCGGGGTGGGAAGTCGCTTGACGACCGGTGCCTCGTCAGGAGTGTGCGATAGCGTCTCGCGAAGCTGCCCGCCGATCACGGGCATGCACGGAACGAAGGGCAGTGTGGGTGGCACCTCGACCGGGCGGCGAGAGCGACAAGTTCGGCATCAGATACGAGGGCGCGTGGGCGATCAGGCACGCGCTCTACGTACTACTGGGCAAGGGAACCTCGATCACGCTGGAGCCGGGGGCGGCCTCGGGGGATGGTGTCGAGTTCGTTTACCGCCAAGAGGGCATGACCGAGGTCCACCAGGTCAAGCGACAGAATCGGAACGCAAACAGCTGGAACGTGGCCTCCCTCCAGGACAAGGAGATCTGGAGCAACCTGCGGTCCCACGTCGACAACGGTCGGGCATTTCACTTCGTCTCGACGATCCCGGCCCGGGCACTCGACGAGTTGGCCGACCGGGCCCGCCGCTCTGACGACCTCCTCTCGTTCGAGGCCGAGTGGCTGACAGACGGACTCCGAGGCCCGTTTTCCGCACTCACTTCCGCTGGCATCTACGGCTCGGCCGACGCCGCGTGGCGGATGCTGCGCGGGCTGTGGATCGAGTGTCACAACGAGCGGGTCATGGTCGACACCAACGCGGTCCTGGCCGAACAGGTCCTGGCTGGTGCCCCCGGCCGGCTCGCAGCCTCGGGACTCGGCGATCTCCTGCTGAACAACCTCGGCACAACGCTCGACGCCCAGGCCATCGCTTCACGGCTCGACCAGTACGGACTCCGGCTGGTCGGCCGGTCGGACAGTGCCGAGACAGCCGGTGCCATCGACCGCGCGACGCGTCGATGGGCAACCAGCGTCGAACGCGGCCTGCTCCGCCCTGCCATCCCTCGCGACGAAGCCGACCGACTGGTGACTCAAGTCATGGCTGGCGCTCGGCAGCTCACTCTCCTGACAGGTACGGCGGGCAGCGGTAAGAGCTCAGTCGTGCATCAGGCTTTCGAAGCGTTCACGCGGCAGGGTGTCCCGGTTCTCGCCTTCCGCCTGGACCGGTTGGAGCCCTTTGTCTCAACCGTCGAGCTGGGGAAGCAACTCGAGCTGTCGATGTCTCCGGTCGGTGCCCTCGGAACAGTGGCGGCAGGCCGGCCATGTGTGCTGATCGTGGATCAGCTCGACGCCGTCAGTCTGGCCTCGGGGCGAATTCCCCGTACCTTCGATCCGGTAGCTGATCTGGTCGGCGAGGCAACCGCTCACCCGGCCATGCACGTCGTCCTCGTGTGCAGAGAATTCGACGCCGAAGCCGACCCCCGAATCCGTCAGCTCACCGTTTCGGATCGCGCATCGCGCATCACGGTGGACGCTCTCTCCGATGACCAGCTCGGTGCCGCCCTCGCGAGCATGGGCCTGAGCGCCGCCCGGATGACGTCATCTCAACGCAGCCTGCTTCACCGGCCCCTGCACTTGGTCCTGCTCGCCCAGATCGCAAGTCGGCCTGATGCCGTACCCGCCTTCACGTCCACTCGTCATCTCTTCGACGAGTTCTGGGACACCAAGCGGAAGCTGTGCACACAGCGCCACCCGGAGGTGCGCTTCCACCAAGCGATCTCCGCCATCGTCGCGACCATGAGCAGTCAACAGCGGCTTTCCGTTCCGGACAGCGTGCTCGACACGGACGAACTCGCGGTGAGCGCAGACGTCCTGGTCTCGGAGCACATCTGTGTCCGCGACGGGCGGCAATTGGCGTTCTTCCACGAGAGCTTCTTCGACTACGCCTTCGCCCGCGACTGGCTCCGTCGCGATGAGACCCTGGTCGGCTTCCTCATCGGTGGGAGGCAGGAACTCTTCCGCCGGGGGCAAGTGCGCCAAGTCCTCGACCACCTGCGGGACCAGAACCCGGAGCGTTTCGCCGAGGAAGTCGAGGAGTTGCTCACCAGCCCCGACGTCCGCTACCACCTCAAGAACGTCGTACTCGCCGTGCTGCGCGACCTGAAGGACCCCACCGCCCGCGAGTGGGCAGCTGTGGCCAATGTGCTCGGGACCCGACCGCCCTTCCACGATCAGTTGGTGAATGCGATTCGGAGCGAGACATGGTTCCGCCGCGCGGACGACGAGGCCACCATCGATGCGTGGTTGACGAGTCCGGATGCCCGAGAACGGGACTGGGCGGTGCGCCTGATGGCTGCCGCCGCCGATGCTTGCCCGGAGCGGGTGGGTCAACTCCTCCAGCCGCACACCACGCATCCGCAATTCGATACCTGGCTGATCTGGATCATCCGATTCGCCCGGCTACCCGGCAGCCGTCTGCTCTTTGATCTCGTGCTGGACGCCGCTCGTTCGGGACGCCTCGCCGGCCACGAGCAGATCGTCTGGATGTCAGCACAGGAGCTGGCGGCCGAACAGCCCATCTGGGCCGTGCAGTTGATCGCTGCACTCGTGGTGGGCCAGCCGGACGCACTCCGACTGGACCGACAGGGAAAAGTCGGCGCACTGACTTCCCGGTCCCATGCGGCACTCCAGACCGTCGCAACCGCCGCTCTGCACGCTCCTGAGGAGTTCTGTGCTCGATTGCTGCCCGTACTCATGAACGTGATGTCTGCAACTGCGCTGCCTCAGAAGCCGGGCAGCCCCGTCTACGACCGCCACTTCTCGTTTCGCAGTCCTGGTGACCAGCCCGGCGACTTGGGTGAAGCCCTGTATCAGGGTGCAGCCACCGCCCTACGAACTGTGGCTGCTGATCAACCCACTCGAGCCCGCGAGCTCCTGTCAGGGCTCGTCGACACGCCGTTCGAGGCCGGACATTGGCTTCTTTATCAGGCACTGACGGCAGCAGGGCCCGCACTCGCCCCTTGGTCCGCCGAGATCCTCTCCGACGGACCGCTCCGCCTCTTCGTCGGCTACACGTCCGACGCTTGCTGGGGCACACGCGAACTCATCAGTGCCATCGGCGGCGCACTGCCCGACGACACGCTCACAGAGCTGGAGGCACGGATCCTTCACCTCCGGCTCCCGCCAGACGACACACTCTCACCCTGGCACGAATTCACGCTGCTGACGGCACTCCCCGAAGAACGGCTCTCCGACCGGGCGAGGCGCCGACTGGGCGAACTCCGCAGGCGCCACGGCGACCTACAGGAACCGGAAGAGCCTCAGCCGATGACCGCCGGGTTGATCGAATCACCCATCCCGCTGGAGGCGGCCAAGCGGATGAGTGACGATCAGTGGCTGACAGCCATGAAGAAGCACGGCCAGGACCGCGTCAACTGGTCCACCCACAGCGGTGGTGCTCACGAACTCGCCCACGTGCTGCAGAAAATGACAGAGGCCGACCCCCATCGGTTCTCCCGGCTCGCGCTTCGCGTCGATGCCGCCATTCATCCTGCATACGGCGCCGCGATCCTGGTCGGCCTCGGCAACGCGGAGCCGATTGAAGATCCGGCGGAGATCTTCGCGGCAGCCCGTCACTTCGCCGGACACGGAGAACCAGCACACGACCGCTGGTTGGGATGGGCTTTCCGGAAGTACCGCGTCAGTGTTCCGATCGACCTGGTGCAGGTACTCCTGAGCCTGGCCCTCCACTCCGGCAACCCCGCTCTCGACCACGGACGCGTCGAGGAAGACACTGGCCGTGACCTGCTGATGGTAGGCATCAACTCCGTTCGCGGCAGCGCTGCCGAGTGCCTGGGAGACGCACTCGTCCGCGATCCTGACAGGTCGCGTGCCGTCTTGGTCGTCCCTCACCTGAGCACGCTCGCCGCCGACCCGTCTCCGGCCGTTCGAGCATGTGTGGCTCACCTGTTGCACGTCGCCATGCATCACGATCGACCTGCGGCGGCCAAGGCGTTCGCCGTATTGATTCAGGGACCCGATCTACTTCTCGCATCCGAGCCTGTGTTCCGGCTGCTCCTTGCCGTGTACCACGGCAATCCCGCAGCAGGGCAGCCAGTGATCGAACGCATGCTGCGCTCCGCTGTCCCGGCGGTGCGCCGGGCCGGCGGACGGGCCGCCGCACTGGCGGCGATGGAGGGGGAGACAACCGACCTGCTGGCTATGATTCTTGCCGGAAACGACGGTGCTCAGTTGCAGGGCGCGGCCGACGTCTGCGCCCATCGTCTGCTCAGTACAGGGGACGCGGCGCTCACCCATCGCGCACTTGTTCAGTTCTTCCACCACCCGGAGGAAGACGTACGCCAGGCCTCCGCCGCTGTCGCCTCTGCGTTACGCGGCCAACCGCTGGGGCCGGTACGCAGGACGCTGACCGCCCTGATCGAGTCTCGCGCTTTCGAGGCAGCACTGCCCCAACTTCTGCTCACTCTTCAGGCAGCCCCTGACCAAATCGACAATCTGGTACTGATCTGCGCGCGCCGTTTCACCAAGGAATTCGGCTCGGCCGTGGCGGACCTGAGCACCCACTCGGCCGCCGACGCCCACCAGATCGGCGAGCTGCTGGTTCGCGCCCACACCCAGGCGACCTCGGCGGCGCGCCGCTCCGAGATCCTGGATCTCCTGGACCAACTGCTACTCCTTGGCGCCTACGGCGTAGCAGAGGCGATCGTCAACGCAGATCGCAACTGACATCCAGCTCCACAACGACGGGCAGCCCGGCCAAGCGCTACCACGCGCCCTGACCTACGCCCCTGACCGCCCGCGGAAACAGCTGCTGCCGATGACGGAGCCATGCTGTCCTGTGCCTATGACTCATGGCTCGCAAATGAACGGTCGTGTTCTGTTCCTCGACACCCTCACAACCCGGCCCCGAACAGCCTTGGAACGGCTCGGCACCCGCCACAACTACACCGTTGGGGAGGTTCTCATCGAAGAAGGCGACAGCTCGCGCGATTTAGTGCTATTGCACAAGGGGATGGTGAAGGTCACCGGTCGGCTCGGGCGCCGCCCGGCCTCACTCATGGACATCAAAATTGCCGGCGACGTAGTCGGCGAAATCGCCGCGATGGACCCTGGGCTGAGGTCAGCCACCGTCACGGCCTGTGGCAACGTCACCGCCACCCTGATCCCGTGGGACGAACTGCTGCCGTTTCTCCAGACCAACCCGGAAGCCGCCATGGCCCTCAACCGAGTGCTCGGCCAGCGACTGCGCTGGTCCAACCATCGACGACTCGAGTTCGGCACCTACACCGTGCCAGTCCGTCTGGCCCGCGTCCTGGTCGAGCTCGCGATCTCCTACGGAAAGCCGAGTCGAGACGCGATACGTATCGACGTGGACCTGACTCAGCCCGAGCTCGCCGCCCTTATCGGGTCCCGAACGAACACCGTGCACAAGGCACTTACCCAGCTACGACAGGCAGACCTGATCAGCACCGGCGAACGGCGGACGCACATCCGCAACCTGGCCGGACTGCGACGCGCAGCCCGCCTCAGGATGCCCGTCGACTGACGTCCGAACCACCATCCCGCATAAATACGGGATCCTTCGAGGACTCGCCTCCTTTCCTCCACAGTTGACGTGCACCGCACCCAACACCACTGGAAAGGTGGCGAGTTGTCGTGATCAAAAGTTCTCCCTTCCTGGCCCCGGACGGGACCCCGCTCCGCCGGCTGTGCTTCGCCGCGGACGTGGAGCAGTACAGCCGTCTCGACGCCCGGGCCCAGTCCGCTGTCCAGGCCGATCTCGTCCGACTGCTGGACGAGGCAGCCGCCCTCACCGGGCTCGATCGTGCGGCCTGGGACCGGCAGCCGCAGGGCGACCTAGAGTTTGCTGTCCTCCCCGAAAGCACGCCCGAGGCAACCGTGCTGGGCCCCTTCGTGCACCACCTGGCAGCATGTCTCCGTGCCCGGAACGCCCGGCCGTCGTCCGCCCGGATGCGGCTGCGAGTGGCTCTCGACAGCGGGCTCACCAACAGTGCCGCGCTCGGCCACGCTGGACACACACCAGTGGCTGTGGCGCGCTTCGTCAACGCGCCCCAGTTGAAGGCCGTGCTGAACGCGCTCGCATCGGCCGACCTCGCCGTCATCGTCTCGGACAGCCTGTATCAGGACATCGTGCGGTCGGGACGTCACAGCCTCGACCCCGGCCAGTACGTCCGTGCCAACGTTCGGGTGAAGGACTTCGGCGGCTACGGCTGGATCCACGTGCCAGGTCACGGACCTGACGACGTACGACCGGCAGTCGACGGAACCGGGCAGCCACCGAGTGCGCCCCAAGCCCCCTCCCCGGACTTCGGCGCGCTCTCCCAGTACGTCTGCCACGGTGCCGCCGTCGGGCGGGACGTGACCGGCGGTCTGACCGTCGGATCGCTTCGGCACCTCCGGTGAAGGCCCCGAGTGAACCTGATCCCCTCGGCGAGCGGGACGAATACCAGTGGGTCGACTACGGAGTGAACGTCGGACGCAACGTGATCGGCGACATCCACATCCACCCGATCCTCCCGGTCCCCGGTCTGCCATTGTTCCGGCCCGGCCCGACTCCTCCCCTGCGCCAGACCGCCTTCCGGTCAGCGCTCATTGCCCTCGGCAACGCCTGTGAACACGCTGCCGCAGCGCTGTCGTCAACCGGCCCGTTGAGGCCGGAAAGGAGAAGTGATGAGTCCGAGTGATCCTCGCAATATGTTCGCCACCCTTGGACGTGCCTTGGTCGGCCCTGGCGCTCCGCGGCACCACCTGACAGTGGATCTCGGCCACGGAACCGTGCAGCTCTCCCCGCAGGCGTGTCGAACGGGCCTCTATGGCCCCTATCGGAACGCAACACATTGGACCGCAATCTGGCGGGAGGCCACGTCGAGGGCCCAGCGCGATCCCCGAAGCGACGCCGGCATCGGGCGACTGCTCGTGGTCTGGCTGGCCGTACCTGGCATGAACCGCAGTCTTTATCGCCTCATCAATCAGTTCCGAGTCGATCGAGCAGACCTCGAGGCGGAAGCCGCCCTTGGGGTGCTCGCAGCCCTCGACTCGACAGATGCGGACGCCCCGAGCACCGGCGGCCACCTGATCGGGGCTGGTGTGCGGCAGATGTGGTCGTACGCCGTCCGTGCCTGCAAGGAAGTGCCCGTCCTCGACCTCGCCCGCTTCGCCCGAGACCGGAACGCAGTTTCGCTCCTGTCGACGGAGGAGCGGTCGCCGATCAACGGGTGGGACCTGGAGATCACACCGCCGGCCCAGCCCACTGGCCTGTCCGCGACACTGCGCTTCACCCAGTCGCGACAGCGACTCGAGGGAGAGCGGCTCGGAGCGCTCGCCCACGACTCGGGCCTGTCCCAGTTGGTCTTTCGAGCGCGCCGTCATGAGGAGGAGGACCTCATCGGCACCCTGGCACTGCGTCCTGCTGGAGGTACTCGATGACTGCTCGGTCCGGAGCACCCATGGGCTTCGCGGAGGCCTTCGATCTGCCGCTGACCATTGATCTGCGTACGGCCGCCCGTGCGGTCGGCGTCTGCCCGAACACGGCCTACAAACTGATCCGTCTCGGTACCTTCCCTTGTCCTGTGCTCCGCGTCGGCAGGAAGTACCGCATTGCCACCGCAGAGCTCATGCGCTCGCTCGGAATCGACGAGCGCCCCATCTACGCCTCCGATCTGGAAGCCGGCGCCACGTACGCCGCACAGTTCGACAACAGCTGCATCACTGAAACGGAGGATCCCGAATGACTGCGCAGCAACCGCTTCAGGAGGAGCCCGCCCGGCCCCGACTGTGCTTCGTCATCGGCCCCATCGGCAACTCGTACGCTGCCAACGGCAGCCCCGAACGCGATGCGTACGAGCACCATCTCGAGATCTTCGAGCGAGTGATCGCACCCGCGTGTGAGAAGTTCGGCATCAACGCAGTCCGAGCGGACGGCATCGATCACGCCGGTGACATCAACGAGCAGATCTGCCGGTATGTCATCGAATCCGACCTGGTCGTCGCGGATGTAAGCGGTGGCAATCCGAACGTGATGTACGAACTCGGGCTGCGTCACCTCATCGGGAAGCCCACCATTCATATCGGTGAAGTCGGGCAGTTGCCGTTCGACATCGCGTCGATCCGGACCATCCTGTACCGGCGCACACGCAGTGAGATGGCCAGTGCTCGACGAAAGATCGAGAGCACTCTCGAGGTCGGGTTTCGCGACGGGTTCGAACTCCTCACCCCGGCGCGAATGGTGCGGGCCACTCAACCTGCGGACGAATCAACGCCCTCCCCGCCGGACGAGGACGCCGAGGAAGACAACGCCCCCGGCCTCCTCGACGATTTCGCTGCGGTGGAGGATGGGTTGGCCAACATGACGGCACGGCTGACCGAGATCACCGAGGCGATCAACACAGTTGGTGCACTCACCGATCAGAGCAATGCCGAGATCCTTGATTTGAACCAGGCGAACGCACCAGTTGGCGCCAGACTCGCAGCGGTCGCCCGATTCGCCGAAGCGCTCAGCACTCCGGCCGGGGAGATGAATACGTCTGCCAAGACTTTCCAGGAGCAGATGTCATCCCTGGACCATGGAGTTCGGGCCGCACTGACTCTGATTGAGGCGACGAATCCGGAGGAACGCGACTCGGACACCACCGGGTTCCTGCTGCAACTCGTCAGCATGGACGAATCGTGCCGGACCAGCATGTCCCAGCTCGTATCGTTCGGGGCTGCCGCAGAGAACATGGCTCGACTGAGCCGGTATCTACGCAAGCCGGTGAAGGACATCTCCTCTGCAGTGAAATGTCTGGAGACAGGCGTCACATGCATCGGCGAGTGGGGCGACAGGTCCCGTGTACTCCTTCAAGGGAGCACCCTGTAGATCGGCTCCAGCCAGCAGCCCGGACCTCCTGGGGCCCGGGCTCTTTCTGGCCAAGTTCGGGCTACAGCCAGTCGCGCTTCTTGAAGATGAGGTAGAGGCTGCCGCAGACCAGGCCCATCAGGCCGATGGCGAAGGGGTAGCCGAACGCCCAGTGCAGTTCCGGCATTTCGTCGAAGTTCATGCCGTAGACGGTGCCGATCAGGGTGGGTGCGAAGAGGATGGCCGCCCAGGAGGAGATCTTCTTGATCTCGTCGTTCTGGGCGTGGCCGGCCTCGGCGAGCTGCTTCATCTCCTCGTTCTGGCGCTGGGAGACCAGGGTGGCGTTGACGGTGAGGATGTTCTGCAGCATCTGCCGGAAGCCGTCGACGCGTTCGGCGGCGTAGGTGGCGTGGTCGGCGACGTCGCGCAGGTAGCGCTGGAGTTCCTCGTCGGTGCCGTACTTCTGGAAGCCGGCTTCCAGGGCGCGCATGATCTCCAGCAGCGGGCCGGTGGCGCGCTGGAGTTCGATGACCTCGCGGGAGAGTTCGTAGATGCGGCGGGAGACCCGGGGGTCGCCGCCGAACACCTCGGTCTCGATCTCGTCGATGTCGTGCTGGAGGCCCGCGATGACGGGGGCGTAGCCGTCGACGACGGCGTCCAGGACGGCGTAGAGGACGGCTTCGGGGCCGAGCGCGAGCAGGTCGGGGTCGGCTTCGAGGCGGCCGCGGATCATCGACAGGTCGGGCGACTGGGAGTGCCGGACGGTCAGCACGAAGTCGGGGCCGACGAAGAGGTGGATCTCGCCGAAGTCGACCTCTTCGACGTCGTCGAGGTAGCGGGCGGCGCGCAGCACCACGAACAGGGTGTCGCCGTAGCGTTCCAGCTTGGGGCGCTGGTGGGCGACGATGGCGTCTTCGAGGGCGAGTTCGTGCAGGTCGAACTTCTCGGCGGCTTCGACGAGTTGGGCCTCGGCGGGCCGGTAGAGGCCGATCCAGGCCATGGTGCCGGGCTTGCCGGGGAGTTCGCGGTAGATCTCGGCGAGGCTGGCGGGGGTCTCTATCCGCCGGCCGTCGCGGTACACGGCGGCGTCGACGACGGAGCGTTCCAGGGCGACGGGCCCGGTGTCCTGGTCGGAGCGCGGGTCCATGGAGTGTTCGGGGGCCACGGAGTGGTCGGCGACGAGCCGAGGGCTGCGGCTGAACGGTCGCTTGCTCGCGCGCACGGCGCGCACACGCCAGTCGGACATGGCGGGTACCTCCACGGGTCTGGGTCCGTCACGCCCGCACGGCGGCGGGGCGGGGACGTCCGGCCCCGGACGGCCGGTCCGCGCGGCGGCACGGGCCCGCGGTCAGCGGGCGGTGCGCGGGCGGGGGTTCCGGGAGCCGGGAGTGGGTGAGAACTTCCCGGGGCGGGGCCGACTTCGGCCCGGACTACTGCACTCCACTGCTCTCACCTCCCACCTTCCGGACGCACCCGGGCGTCACGACCGTCGCCCAGTGTAGCCCCGCAGGTCGACGCTCCTGCCGGGGGGCGGCCCGGGCGGGCGGCGGCCGGGGAGCGCGAGCGCGGGCGCACCGGAGCGCGTCAGCCTTCCGCGTCGGCGTCAACTCCCCTGCCCTTCGGCCGAGTTGTCCGCCAGTAGCTCCCGGGTGCGGCGCACCAGCGCCTGCCGCACCTCGTCCGGCGCGAGCACCCGCAGGGGCGTCGCCAGGCCCAGCAGGTACCTGGCGAGGCCGTCCGCGTCCGGGCCGCCGATCTCCGCGACGGTGGCGTCGGGCCCGTCGGGCCGGTGGGTGCCGACGCTCGGCGGGATCAGCCGCAGGGCCCGGTCGAGCGGCAGCGGGAGGCGGACGGTCACGTACACCGGGTACGCGGCGCGGGCCAGCGAGCGGGAGACCAGCAGGGCGGGGTCGGGCGGGTCGGCGAGTTCGACCGGGCGCCCGGTGGCGCGGATCCGCCCGACCCGGTCCGCCCGGAAGGTACGCCACTCGCCGCGCGCGACGTCCCGGGCGACGAAGTACCAGCGCCGCCCGGTGGAGACCAGCCGGTACGGGTCGACCTCCCGGACGGTGGCCTTCCCGTCCCGGTCGCGGTACGACAGCCGGCTGCGCTCGCCGCGCCGGCAGGCCGCGGCCAGCTCCAGCAGCAGGCCGGGCGCGAGCGGCTCGCCGGACCTCGGGGTGTGCACCAGGGCGGCGTCCAGCTCGCCCAGCCGGTCCGCGGCCCCCGGCGGCAGCACCTGCCGGAGCTTCAGCAGTGCGGACAGCGCCGCCTGGTCGCCGCCGAGGACGCCGCTCAGCGCGGCCTCGCGCAGCCCGACGGCCACCGCGAGCGCCTCCTCCTCGTCCAGGATCAGCGGCGGGACGCGCGCGCCGGGGCGCAGCCGGTAGCCGCCCCACGGGCCGGGGTCGGACTCGACGCCGTAGCCGAGATCGCGCAGCCGGGCGACGTCCCGGCGCACCGTGCGGTCGGTGACGGCCAGCCGCTCGGCCAGTTCGCCGCAGGTCCACGACGGCCGGGTGGACAGCAGGGAGACCAGGCGCAGCAGGCGGGCGGAGGTGGTGATCACGTCCGGAAAGTGTGCCGCACGACCAGGACCGATCCTGTCCTGGTCGGGTCGTAGCGTCTGTCGGCATGAGCACTGAGAACACTCCGGTGATGCGCTACGCGGCCGTCACCTTCGACTGCCCCGACCCCGCCGAGCTGGCCCGTTTCTACGGCGCGGCGACCGGCCTGCCCGTGCTGTACGCCACCGACGGCTTCGTGCTGCTCGGCCAGGAGGGTGCGGCCGGGCTGGGCTTCAACCGGGTCGCCGACCACCGGCCGCCGAGCTGGCCGGACGAGTCCGGGGCGAAGCAGGCCCACCTGGAGCTGGGCGTCGACGATCTGGACGCCGCGCAGGCCCGGCTGCTCGACCTGGGCGCGCGCCGGCCCGACTTCCAGCCCGACCCGGACCGCTGGCGGGTCCTGCTGGACCCGGCCGGGCACCCGTTCTGCATCTCCGCCCTGGTCTGACCGTTTCGGCCGGGCGGGCGGCGGCGGGGCGGCCGAGCGGCCCTGGGCGGCCCTCGCCGGCGGCCCTCACCGGCGGCCCGCGCGGCCGGCGTCAGAGTGCCGCTTCGACCGCCGCCTCGGCGTGGATCCGGGTGGTGGGGAACACCGGCACCGGGCTGTCCTGTTCGCCGATCAGCAGCTCGATCTCGGTGCAGCCGAGGATCACCCCCTGCGCGCCCGCCGCCACCAGTTCCGCGATCACCTCGCGGTACGCCTCGCGGGACTCCTCCCGCACCACCCCAAGGCACAGCTCCTGGTAGATCACCCGGTGCACCGTCTCCCGCCCGGCCGCGTCCGGCACGATCACCTCCAGGCCGTGGGCGGCGAGCCGGTCGCGGTAGAAGTCCTGTTCCATGGTGAACGCCGTGCCGAGCAGCCCGACCCGCTCGACTCCCGCCGCCAGCACGGCCGTTGCCGTCGCGTCGCCCAGGTGCAGCAGCGGGGTGCCGACCGCGGCGGCGACCTGGTCGGCCACCTTGTGCATAGTGTTGGTGCAGATCAGCAGCAGCTCCGCGCCGGCCGCCTCGACGGACCGGGCGGCCTGCGCGAGCAGGTCGCCGGCCGCCTGCCACTGGCCGGCGGCCTGGAGCCGCTCGACCTCCGCGAAGTCCACCGAGTACAGCACGCACGTGGCGGAGTGCAGTCCGCCGAGCCGTTCCCTGGTGAGCTCGTTCAGCAGCCGGTAGTACTGCGCCGTGGATTCCCAACTCATGCCGCCGAGCAGCCCGATCGTCTTCATCGCGCCAGCGTGTCACACCCGCCGTTCCCGTCCCGGCCGTCCCGTCCGTCCCCGCCGCGCACCCGCGCGCGCCCCCACGCCGGCGCTCGCACCCCAACGCGCCGGTTGATCGGAGGTCGGCAACCGGTTTTGCCGGGAATGCCCACGGATGAACCAATCGCACGACCCGGGAGAGTGTCCGGTGACCGAAGTGATCCCCCCGAACGGCGTCCCCGCCGCCGATCCCGCCGTCGTCTTCGACGCACCGTTCTCGGACACCTCCCAGTGGGCCGCCGGCGCCTCCTCCGCGTACCCGCCCGACGGCCGCAACAGCGGCGACAACAAACTCGACCACCTGGTACGGGGGTTCGGCCCGGCGGGCGACGAGTTCGCGGCCGTCCGGGAGAACCCGTTCAGCTGGCGCACCCCCCTGGTGACCACCGAGAACACGGCAGGCGGCTTCGAACTCCGGCCGGAGGACGTGCTGGAGGCCCAGTGCCTGCTGTCCGCCACCCAGGGCGCCTGGCCCGCCATCTGGACGTGGGGCCGCGACCTGCCCTCCGGCCGCTCCCAGCCCGGCCACGGAGAGGTGGACGTCCTCGAGTACCACCCCGACCACCCGCGCATGCTCGAACTCAGCAACCACGTCAACCCCGGCAACCCCGCCTACGTCGACAACCTGGTCACCCCTGGCACCTGGTTCACCATCGCCTGCCGCTTCGGCACCGACTCCGTCACCTGGTCCGTCGACGGCCGCCAGGCCCACACGGACGGCCTGGGCGTCGGCCCCGACTGGCGCGCCTGGATCATCGTCAACCTGTCCGTAGCCGCCGGCCAATGGGGCCACCTCCGCCCCCGCCCCGACGTCCGCCGCATCTCCTGGCACTGCCGAAGCCTCCGCGTCCTGCGCCCGACACCGCCGCCGCCAGCAGCAAGCTGAACGGGCAACTGCCGCCCTGAGCAACGGAGTTGGCCCGCCGCAGCAACGTACTGGAAGCCGGTCGGCCTCGCGGGCGATGCGGACGGCACCGGGCGACAGGGGCGGGCGGGCGGGCGGCGGTATCGCACGGCTCGCCACCGTCCGCCGCCGAACGCGAGGGCCTTCACCTCGCCTGCGGCGAGCGGGCCCGCGAAGGCGGTCAGGACTCGGGCGGTGAGGGCCGGGTCGACCGCGGCGCCACCGGCCGCGCCCCGTCCGGGTCGCCTCGGCGAGCCGCTCCGGCGGGACGTCCTCCGACATGACCCTCGTCACCCCGGCAGCCGGCACGGCCTGCAGCACCGCCGGCCCCGGCGCGCCGTCAGGCTCAACACCACGCAGCCGGGCAGCCGTTCGCGCAGCGCACCCGCCTTCGTCCGGCCGGCCGACTGCCCTCCGGCAGGGGGCTGACCGCTGGGCCTTCTCCCGGATGGGCCCCTCTACAGGGGCGAGTACACCTGGTACTTGCCCTGCAGGGACGAGGTGGCTGCGTCGGCCACGTCGGCTCGGGGCCCGGCTGCACATCCCTGGAGGAACGCGGTGACCCGGGTGCCCGTCCATCCTGCCGCGGCGGCTGCGGCCCAGAACCGGCGGCCGTCGTAAGGCTCCAGGGGATCGAGGTAGTCGAGGATGCAGTCGATCGTGGCCGTATCCAGGAGGAGTCGCTGCATGGCGACGGCGCGCAGCGCACCGTCGGCGAGCATCGGGGTGCCGGCTTCCAGGCACCAGCGCAGGGAGTCGGCCGTTTCGTCCGGCGTGCTCAGCCGGATGATGGCGTCGCCGAGCGCCGTGTACACCATGGTCGCCTCGAAGGATCGCTGGGCGAGTTCCCGGATCAGGTCGCGGGCGGGTCGGTGGCCGCATGCCCCGAGAGCCATGACCAGCTGGTACTGGGTCTCCCACGTGCGGGTGTCGCGGACCTCCCGTTGCAGGGCCTCGGTCAGCGACGGGCCGGCGGCGGGATCCGCAAGCCGCCGCAGGCGCGCCGCAGCGGAACGCCGCTTGGGGGAAAGCCGGTGACCGAGCTGCGCCACTGCTTCGTCCAAGGTCAGTGCCATCTCGAATCCCGTCCGCTCGGTTCCATGCCGGTGAAGGGTAGGTCTTCGCGCTGACACCGCACTTCGCGGCTCACGGCGCTGGACTGTCCTGCCGCCGGTCGAGACGGCTCGGCGGGGGCCCACTGCCCGTCAGGATCGCCTGAAGGTCCCGGCGTCGGGGCTGTGGGGCGTCCCGGACATCTCGGCCGGATCCCTGGCGATACGGGCGAAAAGCGGAGGTCAGGCGGGTCTTCGCGGCCCCCGGTCGCGCGGGTGCCGAGGCGGAATGGTGAACTGGAGGGATGAGCACCGACCTGAAAGTCACCGAACCACCGCTGCCGGGGACGGCCGTCGAGCGCCGCCCCGCCCCGGTCGTCCGGTGCCGTCGGTGCCACCGGCCGCTGCGCGCGCCCGAGTCGAGGTGGGAGAAGCTCGGCAAGCACTGCGCCGACGCCCCCGAGCGCACCCGGGTCTACGTCATCGACCAGGACCAGCTGCCCGGGACCTGAGCCGCCGGAGCGACCGTCAGTGGGTCAGCACGTCGGCCAGCTCGCAGCCCCGCACCGTCGCCGGATGCGTCGGCGGCCCGTCGTACTCGGCGCGGCGCCCCCGGTCCAGCACCGCCCCCTCGAACACCGCCGCCCGCACCGCCCGCGCCAGCCGGGAGCCCCAGTGCGAGCGCGGGCCGCCGAACGGCTCGGCCGGCTCACCCGCCACCGGCGTCCGGACCGCTATGCACACCGCGTCCGACGGGGTGCCCGAGCAGTCGTGACCGGCCTCCAGCAGGGCCTGCACCTTCGCCTCGGTGGCCGTCGCCAGCAGGTTCACCAGCCCCGCGTCCGCCACCGCCGCCGGGACCACCGCCAGCACGTTGATCGTCCCGGGCGCATAGGCAGCATCCGCGCCGGGTACGGCAATTGACGATCCGTCAGGCTCGGCCGCCGCCCAAGTGGGCACCCCGATACCGGTGGTGACCACCGCCGTCACCCCGCCGTCCGCCGCCCAGGTGCAGGCGTCCACCTCGGCTGCCGTCATCAGACCCACGCCGGGCCCCACCAGGCCCTGCGCGGCGGCGAGTTCGGCCAGGTGCGCGTCCGGGTCCAGCCGCCCGTAGCCGGCCCGGACCTGCGCGTTGAGCACCCAGTGGCGTTCGCCGAGGCCGCCGCCGAGCACCCCGGAGCTGACCATCCGCCAGCCCGGCCCGGCCCGCCACACCAGCAGGTGCCGGCACGCGCCGTCCTCCAGCCGCCCGGCCCGCTGCACCGCCACCGGCCGCCCGTCCACGCCCGTCACCTCCGGCCCCGCCCTCTCGTCCCATGCGCGTCCCGTCCGCGTCGCGTCCGCGTCGCGTCCGCCGTCGCGATCGCGTCCCGTGCGCGTCCCGTCCGCGCTCGAACGGCCACCCAATCACACCGCCTCGCCGACCTGGCACGGGGATTGGCCGCGACGCGACCGGATGCGGCAGAGTGTCCGCCATGACCGCGCAGCCCTCCGCCACCGCCTCCGCCCTTCGCGCCCCGGCGGCCGGTGCTCGCCGCCGCCCGGTGCAGCAGCGCAGCCAGGAACGGTACGAGCGGCTGCTGGACGCCTGCGCGAGCCTGCTCGACGAGGCCGGCCCGGCCGGGCTGACCACCAAGGAGGTCGCGCAGCGCGCCGAGGTGCCGATCGGCACCCTGTACCAGTTCTTCTCCGGCAAGGAGGGCCTGCTGGCCGCCCTCGCCGAACGCAACCTCGCCGTGTTCCTCGACGGCCTGGCCCGCCGCGTTGGCGCCGCCGGCCGGCCCGGCATCGCCGAGTTCACCGACCTCGCGGTCGAGGAGTTCGTCGCCATGAAGCGCACCCTGCCCGGCTTCGGCCACCTGGACTTCGGCCTGGTCGACGCCGTCCCCTCCTCGGTCGACGACCTGCACCTGCTGGACGCCGAGCTCGACAACAACGCGGCCGTCGCCCTGCGCCTGCGCACCATCGGCGGCGAGCTGTTCGCCGCCCCCGGCTACGCGCTCGCGCTGCGGGTCGCCATGGAGTGCGCGGACGCCGTGCTCAAGCTCGCCTTCCGGGCCGCCCCCGACGGCGACCCGCAGCTGATCGCCGAGTGCAAGCGCCTGGTCCGCAGCTACCTGGCCACACCGCCCGCGACCGCCGACTGACCCGCCCCGCGCCGACCGGACCGACACCCGCCCACGCGCCCCGGAGCCGCGGGCCGACCCGCCTCCCCGCACGGCCGGCCGACCGATTCCGCCATTGCACCGCCCGGAGCGTCGCCGCACAGTGGAGACAGGGGTCCGTCCCCGTCCCGCCGGTCCCGCCCACCGGTCCCGCCGAACCGCAGGAGCAGCGATGCAAGCCACAGTGGGAGACCACGTCCACATGTACAGCAGGTCGGTCGGCATGACCGACCGCAAGGGCGAGATCGTCGAGGTGCGCGGCACCGACGGCGAGCCGCCCTACCTGGTCCGCTTCGAGGACGGTCACGCCGGCCTCGTCTACCCCGGCCCCGACTGCGTCGTCGAGCACCGCCTCGCCGAAGAGCAGCGCTGATCCCGGGCCGCGGCCCGGTGGGAGGAGCGGTCCGTCTTGCCCCCACCCCTGCCGGGCCCGCTGGCCCAACTCGCGCCACTGTTGGACGACTACGGCTACCTGGCGGTCGGCGTCCTGGTGTTCCTCGACAACTGCGTGATCCCGGTGCCGGGCCAGACCATCCTGGTGCTGGCCGCCGTCTACGCGGGCGCCGGGCAGCTGTCGCTGCCGGTGGTGCTGACCGTCGCGGCGCTGGCCGCGTTCGCCGGCAACGGCCTCGCCTACCTGATCGGACGCACCGGCGGCCTGGCGTTCGTCCACCGCTGGGGGCGGTACGTCCGGCTCACTCCCGACCGCCTGGCCCGCGCCGAGGACTTCTTCCGCCGCCGGGGCACCCTGGTCGTCACCGGCGCCCGCTTCGTCGACGGCCTCCGCCAGACCAACGGCCTGGTCGCGGGCACCACCGCGATGCCCTGGCAGCGCTTCCTGCCCGCCAACGCGGCGGGCGCGGCCCTGTGGGCGGGCGTCTGGACGGCCGTCGGCTACTTCGCGGGCAGCAACATCACCGCCCTGTACCGCCAGGCCGTCCGCTACCAGGTACTGCTGCTGGCCGCCGTCCTCGCCACCGTCGCCCTGCTCGCCGCCCGCGCCTGGCTGCGCCACCGCAACCGCCCGGCCCGCGACGCCGCCGCCGGCCGGATCCCGCACCAGGACGAGGGCGAGGACGTGCCCGCCGACGGCAGCGAGCACCGCTGAGCTCCCGTCGGAAAGTGGGACGGCGCGCGCCCTGTCACGGCCCGGGGACTTCCGCGATCATGGAACGCATGGCCGACGAGTTCGACGGTCCGTACGTGATCCGGCACGCCCGGACGGGGCGCGCCGTGGCCGGCGTCGCCCTGCTCACCCTGCTCGCCGCAAGCACCTTCACCCCGTTCGGTGCGGGCGTGGGCCGCCTCCCGCTCCTGATCGCCCCGGTCCCGCTGTGGATCGCGGCGGCCTGCGCCGGCCGGCGCACGATCGCCGAGCTGGACCGGCACGGCATCACCGTGCACCGAGTACCGCCGCTCCGCGACCGGCCCGAGTTCGCGCCCTGGTCCGAGGTGCTGTCCGTGGACTGGCGGACCTACCGCCACAACGACGTCCTGACCGTGACCCGGCGCGCCCCCGCAGCCGTCGCCCCCGCGCTCGATCCCGGGCGCTCGGAGATCGACGACTACCTCGTCAACACCGTCGGCCTCGACACCGTCAGCGCCTACTGGGGCGCCGCCTGGATGCGACGCGCCACCACCCTCAGCGACCTCGACCCCGTCCTGCTGGTCTCCGCGCTGACCCGGCTCGCACCCCAGGTGCGGATCTTCGGCCCGCTCGGCGAGCTCGCACTCGACCTGTTCCCTGACAACCCGGCCGCCACTGACGCGCCGCCGGAGGGCGGTCCCTGATCCCCCTGTTCCGCCCCCGGGCCATCCGCCATCATGGGCGCATGCCCGACGGATTCGACGGTTCCTATGTGGTCCGGTTCGCGTGGACACGGCGCGCCGCGGCCCTGTTCGTCGTCACCACCCTGATGGTCGCGAGCGGCTTCGTGCCGGGCATCGCGGGCCCGGACCACCTCCAGTTCGCGTTGGTCCCGATCCCGCTGCTGCTCGCACGGATCTGCTCCGGCCGCCACAAGCTCGTCGAGCTGGATCGGCGGGGCATCACCGTGCACAGGCCGCCACTGATCCGCCGCACATCCGAGTTCATCCCCTGGTCCGACGTCCTGAGCCTGGAATGGGGGCGGAGGCTCGGCGTCGAGCTGCTGACCGTGAAACGCCGCCGCGACCCGGCCCCCGTCCGTTCCGACCTCGTCGGCGAGCTCCTGCGCGCCGTCCGGATCGAGCGCGACACCGGCCTCAGCGACCTCGATCCCGTCCTGCTGGCCTCCGCGCTGACCCGGCTCGCGCCCGAGGTGCGGATCGTCCGGATCGGCGACCTCCCGCCGCAACCGGTCCACACCGGAGCGGAGCGGACCGGCCCGCCCCGATAGGCACCGACGCCGCACAGCCGGGCCGGGCCCCGGGAACCCGGGCGGGACGGACCCGGCCCGCGCGAGCCCGGGCCACGAGAACCCGGCCCGCGAGGATCCGGCCCCCGGCTCCGGCCTCAGCGGAAGCTGATCACCTCGAAGGACGCGGCGAACGCCGTGCCGAGGCGGCTCCCGGCGGCGCGGCCCATCGACTCCAGGAACTCGGCGGCGTTGGCCATCTCGCCGCCCAGGCCGTCCAGGTAGGCGCGGTGGGCCTCCAGCGAGGCGACGCCGGCGGCGAACGTCCCGGTGGTGTCGACGGCGTGCAGCCCGTCCGGCGAACCGGCCGCCCAGAGCTGGCGGACGCCGTTCCACGGCTGGTGGCCCTCCGCCGTGAGCTCGGGGAACACCCAGCGGTTCCCGGCGTCGCGCACCGCGTCCAGCGCGGCCCGGCCGGTCGCGATGTGGTCCGCCTGGTTGGGGAACACCCCGCCGTAGGTGTCGCGGAAGTTGGTGGTGATCACGATGTCCGGGCGGTGCCGGCGGATCGCCCGGGCCAGGTCGCGGCGCAGCGGCAGCCCGTACTCGACGATGCCGTCCGGGTAGCCGAGGAACTCGACGGTGTCGACGCCGACCAGGGCCGCGGACTCGACCTGTTCGCGTTCGCGGATCGGCCGGCACTGGGCGGGCTCCAGGCCGTCGATGCCCGCCTCGCCGCTGGTGACCATCAGGTAGCCGACGCGCTTGCCCTGGCCGGTCCAGCGGGCGACGGCGGCGGCCGCGCCGTACTCCATGTCGTCGGGGTGGGCGACGATCGCCAGGGCGCTGTTCCAGTCCTCGTCCAGCGGGAGGTACGGGGGCTGTTCGACGGGGGTGCTCATGACGGTGCCTCCCGGGCTCAGTTCGCGGTGCGGATCGAGTAGTTGAAGTCGGCGTGGCCGTAGTGGCGCATCAGCCGCATCCAGAACGGCATCAGCATCTCCGTCCCGCGGGCCGCGTCGATCCCGCCGAGGTCCAGCACCCGCTCCGCGGGCCACCCGAACTCGCCCAGCACCGCGACCACCTGCGCCTTGGCGTCGGCGTTCTCCCCCGCGACGAACAGCTGGTGCTCGCCGGGGATCCTGTCCGGGTCGACCATCACCGTGACGGTGACGGTGTTCAGCGCCTTCACCACCCGGCTGTCCGGGAGGGCGCGCTGCAGCTGCTCGCCGACGCTGTCGGTGTTGACCGGGTCGAGCGTCATCTCGCCGGTCGGCGAGAACACCAGCGGGTTGGAGACGTCCAGCACCGTCTTCCCCGCCAGGTGGTCCTTCCCGGCGAGCTCGACCGCCGCGACCGCGACGGTCCCGCCGGTGGCGACGATCACCAGCTCCCCGAACTCCGCCGCCTCCGCGAACGTCCCCGCCCGCCCGCCGGTGCGCTCCGCCCAGTCGGCGGCGGCGGCATTGCCCTTGCTGCGCGAGCCGAGAACGACGTCGTGCCCGAGGGCGACCAGCTTGCCGCCCAACGTCTGCCCGACCGTCCCGGTCCCGAGAATTCCGATCCGCATGACTGCTCCGTCCCCGTCCGACCCGAAAATCCGAACGCACCCTACCCGACGCCCTCCTGACGCCCACTCACCCCCGCCCGCCCCTCCCGGCGCCGCCCTCCCCGCCCCGCTCACCACCATGCGACCGACACCGCCCCTGCGCCACCCACGACGCCCTCGGGTGCGGAAAGCGCTTACCAGCGGCATCCGGAAAGCGTTTTCCCGTTGTTGTGCGGGGGCATCGCGCCCCGCCGACCGCGCCGACGCGAACCCGCACGCCGCGCGCGTGGAAAGCGCTTACCGAGCGCCGTCCCGACCCGTTGACGCCCCTGCGGGAAAGCGCTTACCGTCGGCACCCGGAAAGCGCTTTCCCACCCCCTCACGGAGGCGTCGTGCCCCTGCCCGCCCTGTCCCGTCGCACCCTGCTCCAGGCCGGCACCGCCGGCGCGCTCACCCTCGCGGCCACTGGCGCCGGCACCGCCGCCGGTCCCGCCGCCGCCGCGAGCACCGATCCGTACGAGACGCTCCGCCTGCGCTGGGTCGCGCTGCTGACCGGCACCGGGTTCGACCCGGCCGCGGACCCCTTCGCCGCCGCCCTGCGCGCGCTCGGCGACCGCGCCCGCGCCCAGCAGCAGGCGATGGCCCCGACGGCCGGCTCGCTCTGGCCGGACCTCCCGCTCGGCTCCGTCTCCGCGAACATCACCGGCAGCTTCGTCCGCCTGCGCACCATGGCCCTCGCCTGGGCGCAGCCGGGCACCGGCCTGACCGGCGACGCCGCCCTGGCGGCGGCCGTCACCTCGGGCCTCGACCGGCTCTGCGCCACCGCCTACACCGCCACCGCGACGGCGTACGACAACTGGTGGGACTGGCAGATCGGTTCGCCGCAGGCCCTGCTCGACACCTGCGCCCTGCTGGCGCCCCTGCTGACGCCCGCCCAGCTGTCCGCGTACTGCGCGGCCGTCGACCACGCGGTGCCGGACTCCAGGGTCGCGTCCTACTCGGGCACCAGCACCGGCGCGAACCGGGTGGACCTCTGCCGGGTCCTGGCCCTGCGCGGCGTCGTCGGCAAGTCCTCCGCGAAGCTCGCCACCGCGTCCGCCGCCCTGTCCCCCGTGTTCCCGTACGTGCTGACCGGCGACGGCCTCTACCCGGACGGTTCGTTCGTGCAGCACACCTGGGTGCCGTACACCGGCTCCTACGGCGAGGTGCTCCTCGGCGGGCTGAGCCGGCTGTTCGCGCTGCTCGCGGGCTCGTCCTGGGAGGTCGCCGACCCGCAGCGGCAGAACGTGTTCGACGCCGTCGATTCGGCGTACGCCCCGTTCCTGTTCAACGGCCTGGTGATGGACTCCGTGGTCGGCCGGGCCAGCAGCCGCGGCCTCCAGTCCTCCGATCTGCTGCACCTCCAGCAGGACGACCACGGCCGCGGCCACACCATCATCGGCCACATCCTGCGGCTGGCGGATTCGGGTGCCGCCCCGGCCGCGCAGTCCGCACTGTGGCGGGCGGCGGTGAAGGGCTGGATCGGCCGCGACCACTACCGCCCCTACCTCGCGAACGCGGCCGTGGACGTCCCCGAACTCGCGCGCGCCCAGGCCCTGTTGGCGGACGGAGCGGTCTCGGCGGCGGCGGAGCCGGTGGGCGCGCGGGTGTTCGCGATGGACCGCGCGGTGGTGCGGCGGCCGGGCTGGGCGGTGTCGCTGTCGATGTGTTCGGCGCGCACCACGTTCTACGAGACCGGCAACGGCGAGAACGTCCGCGGCTGGCACACCAACAACGGCCTGCTCGCGTGGTGGAACGCCACCACCGGCAACGGCCAGTACACGGACGCCTTCTGGCCGACCGTGGACCCGTACCGCCTCCCCGGCACGACCGTCTCGACGAAGAAGCTCGCGGACACGGCGGGCGGCGCCTGGGGCGCGGCCCGCCCGGACAGCACCTGGGCGGGCGGCGCCACCGACGGCACGTACGCGGCGGTCAGCCAGGCGGTGCGCGGCCTGTCCTCGACGCTCAGCGGCTGGAAGTCCTGGTTCCTGCTGGACGATTCGGTCCTCTGCCTGGGCGCGGGCATCAGCTGCGCCGACGGCGTCCCGGTCGAGACGGTGGTCGAGAACCGCAACCTCGGCGCGTCCGGCACCCACGCGCTCACGGTGGACGGGGTGGCGCAGCCGGTGACCACGGGCTGGTCGCAGCGGTTCACCGGCGCGAAGTCGATGGCGATCGCCGGCTTCGGCGGCTACGTCTTCCCGGGCGGCGCGACGGTGCAGGCCAAGCGCGAGGCGCGGACGGGCAGTTGGCACGACATCAACTCCGGCGGGACGACCGAGGCGCTGACCCGCCGCTACCTGACGCTCTGGTTCGACCACGGCACCGACCCGTCGGACGCGGGCTACGCGTATCTGCTGCTGCCGGGCGCGGACGCGGCGGCCGCAGCGGCCCGGGCGGCCTCCCCGACCGTCACGGTCCTCGCCAACTCCTCGTCCGTGCAGGCGATTTCGGACTCGGCGTCCGGTGTGACGGCGGCGAACTTCTTCGCCCCGGGCAGCGCCGGTCCGATCACCGTCTCGACGCCGTGCTCGGTGCTGGTCCGGGAGTCGGGCGGCACGCTGAGCGTCTCGGTGGCCGACCCGTCCCGCACGGTCGCCGCAGTGCGGGTGACGGTGGCGCGGCCGGGCTACCTCTCGGCGGACCCGGCCACCGGCGTCACGGTGCTGTCGGCGGGCCCGTCCGTGCAGCTGCTGGCGGAGCTCGGCGGCACCCAGGGCGCGAGCCGCACGGTGGCGCTGCGCGCCTCGGGAGCGGCGGCGTCCGCGACCGCCGTGCTGCTCGCGCCGACCCAGGACACCTACGTCCGGGACGGCTCGTACGCCGACACCAACTACGGCACGGCGAACACCCTGACGGTGAAGAACACCGGGACCACGGGCTCCGGCTTCTCCCGGCGGGCCCTGCTCGCCTTCGACACCTCGCAGTTGACGGGGACGGTGCGGCGCGCGGTGCTCTGGGTGCGCGGCGCGGTCGCGGATTCGGGCGGCACCGAGACCGACCTCCAGGCCTTCGCCACCGCGCCCGGCTCCTGGCAGGAGACCGCCGCCACCTGGAACCGCTGCCCGGCCCCGGCTTCCGCGCTCGGCACCGGCCGCATCTCCACCGCCCCGGACTGGGTGGCCCTGGACGTCACCGCCGCCGTCACCGCCGACCCGTTGCTCACCCTGACGGTCGGCCAGCCGGCGGGCCGGGTCGGCCTGGCGGTGAACCTGAACAGTCGCGAGAACGCCGCCCACCCGCCCGTCCTGCAGGTCATCACCGCCGACTGACTCGGCGTCACCACCGCAACTCCGGTCCGAACAACCGGAGTTGCGGCACCCCGCGAACCGCCGCCCGCCGCCCGCCCCGCGAACTCGCCGAGCTCACCGCCGACTTGCCCGCCGTCACGGTCACCTCCCACGGCATGGTGGCGGATGCCAAGGAAGTCCTCCGGATCGACCAGAAGTGGAGCTCGGTCAAGCGCGGGGGCCACTGGGTGGTCCCGCACCGCCTCGAACTCTCCGTCGAATGGTGCGACGTGACGCTCGACTTCACCCAGGCGGTGATCACCCACGACACCCTGCACCTCGACGTCGACATGATCGGCAAGACCCTGACCCTGATCGTCGGCCCGGGCACCGTGGTCGACACCGACGCCCTGACCCTGGAGTTCAGCCGCGTCAAGAACCGCACCCCCGCCCCCGGCGCGCCGCCCACCCTGCACATCGAGGTCACCGGCGAGAAGCGCTTCGGCCGCATCACCGTCCGCCCCCCACGCCGCTCCCTCCGCCGCTCCCCCTGAGCCCGCCCCCGCCGACTGCTCCACGGCCCGGAACGGTACCGGCGTCACCCGTGCAGGCGCAGCAACAGACCGTGCAGGGCGGCGCGTTCGGCTGCGCCGAGGGGGGCGAGGACGGTGTCCTGGACGTCGCGGGCGAGGGTGTCGAGTTCGGCGAGGCGGGCGGCGCCGGCGGGGGTGAGGGTGAGGGTGAGGCGGCGGCGGTCGGCGGGGTCGCGGGTGCGGTCGAGCCAGCCGGCGGCGGCGAGTTGGTCGGCGGCCTTGGCGAGGTCGCTGGGGTCGAGGCGCAGGCGGGTGGCGAGGTCGCGCTGGGTGTGCGGGCCGAAGTCGGAGAGGGCGGCGAGGGCGGCGTGGTGGTAGAGGCGCAGCCCGTCGGCGGCGAGGAGTTCGGCGAGCCGGTTGCGGGCGTCCTTGCCGACCTTGGAGAGCAGGTAGGTGGTCAAGTCGAGGAGCGCGGGCGGGGTTTGGGTGGGGTCGGTCATGTCGCCCATGGTAGGTGCGGCCCTATAGTGGGTCCACACCCACGATTCCGCCGTTCCCGGAGGACCGAATGGACGCGCTCCACCCCCGCCTGCTGGTCGCCGACTTCGCCGCCTGCTTCGCCTTCTACGACGCCGTCCTGCCCCCACTGCTCGGCGCCCACCTGGTCAAGGGAACTGCCGAAGGCCCGTACGCCCACTGGGACTTGGGCGATCAGGCCGTGCTGTCCCTGTTCGACCGGTCCGCGATGGCGGCCGCCCTCGGCACCGACACGCTCCAGGGCCCGACCCCGGCCGACACCGGCATGTTCGTCTGCCGGGTGACGGACGTGGACGCGGCCTACGCGCACGGCCTGGCCCACGGCGCGACGCCCGTCGCGCCGCCCACCGACCGCCCGGAGTGGGGGCCGACGCTGCGCAGCGCCCATCTGCGCGACCCGCAGGGCACGCTGATCGAGTTCCAGTCGTACTGATCGCGGGGGCCGGTCGATACGCTGACGGGATGTGCTGGAGCGCCGGGGCGGATCTGCTGGTCGGCAGCGCCGTCTCGGCGGTCGGCGTCGCCACCCTGCTGCGCGCGGATCGTCCACACCAACTCCCGCTGGCCGCACTGCCGTTGCTGCTGGGCGTGCACCAGCTGGTGGAGGCGGGCGTCTGGTCCGGCTGGGCGTGGGCGCGCACGGTGTGGGCGGTGATCGCGCTGCCGCTGCTGCCCGTGTACGTCCCGGCGGCGGTGTGGTGCGCGACCGGACGCCGCTCGGCGGCCTGGTTCACCGCGCTGGGCGCGGCCGTCGCCGTCCCGCTGGCGGTCGCCCTCGCCCGGCACCCGGTGGCGGCGCACCCGCACGGCCACACCCTCCACTACGCGATCGGCGTCCCGGCCGCCGGCCTGCTGCTGGCGGGCTACCTGGCCGCCACCCTGGGCCCGCTGCTCTGCTCCGGCGACCGCCGGCTGCGCCGTCTCGGCACGGTGCTCGGCGCGGGCGCGCTCGTCTGCGCCCTGCTGTGGCGCCTGGCGTTCGTCTCCACCTGGTGCGCGCTGGCCGCCGTCGCCTCCGTCCTGCTCCACGACTGGGCCCGAAGCCGCCGGTGAGGCGCGGCGCCCGGTCAGTCCGACAGTCGGACGAACCGCCGCCCCGCGTCCAGCAGTCGGGGCAGCGCCTGCGCGTAGCCGGGGCCGGTGCCCGCGTCGGGGTGGTTGAAGTGGCTGATCACCACCGAGCCGGGCGGGGCGGCGGCCACCGTCCGGGCCACCTGCCCGGCGTCGAAGGTCGCCCCGCCGTCGCCGTTCACCGCGAACCCGGCCACCCGCTCGCCGAGTTCGCCGACGATCCGCAGCGCGATCTCGTCGTAGTGCGCCGTCCCGGAGCGGAACCAGCGCGGCGGACGGCCGAGCAGCCCGGCCAGTTTCGCGGCGTTGTCCGCCACCTCCTGGTAGGCGGCTGCGGCGTCGGCGGTCCCGGTGATGCCGTACGCGGAGCGGCCGGTGACGGACAGCGGACGGTGGGCGGTGCCGTGGTTGCCGAGTTCGAACAGCGGGTCGGCGGCGAGTTCGCCGAACGGCCCGGGGTTGGCGTCGATCCAGCGGGCGTTCAGGAACAGCGTGGCGGGCACCCGGTGCCGGCGCAGCGTGTCGATCAGCGCCGCGTCGTACCCGTCCCCGCCGGGCCCGCCGCACGCGTCGAAGGTCAGCGCCAGCGCCCCGTCCGGCGCCTCGGCCACCACCCCGGGCAGGTCCGTGCCCCACTGCACGGGCCGCTGCCCCGCGTACCGGGCGACCACCTCCTCCCGGCTCGGCAGCACGGGGCTCGCCGAAGCAAAAGGCGACGAGGCCGGCGCCGCCGCAGGTCCGGCAGACCCCGAGGAGGCAACAGGCCCCACCGCCCCCGGCCGCCCGCACCCCGCCGCCAGACCGAGCGCCGCCGTCAGCACCGCCCGCCGTCCGACCATCGCACCGCACCTCACAGCCCGTACCTCACAGCCCGCACCTCACTGCCCGTACCTCACTGCCCGTACCTGACAGTCCGTCACCGTCCATCGTGACTGCTGCCACGAGTGTCACTTCCGGACCGCGCGGGTGCCGTCTGCGAAGCTCGGCCGTATGGCTTCTCCCAAGCAGCGACCGCACTACCTGCAGTGGACGACCGTCGCCCCGGTGATGGCGTTCCTGCTGCTCCTGGCGACCTGGCACCGTGATCTTCCGTGGCCGGTGGTGACGCTGGTGGCCTGCTTCCTGGCGGTGTCGGTGGTGTCGGCGGTGCACCATGCGGAGCTGATCGCCCATCGGGTGGGCGAGCCGTACGGTTCGCTGGTGCTGGCGGTCGCGGTCACCATCATCGAGGTGGCGCTGATCGTGACGCTGATGGCGGGCGGCGGCGACAAGAACGCCGGTCTGGCACGGGACACGGTGTTCGCGGCCGTGATGATCACCTGCAACGGGATCCTCGGCCTGTCGATCCTGGTCGGCGCGCTGAAGTACCGGGTGGCGGTGTTCAACGCGGAGGGCACGGGCGCGGCGTTCGGCGCGATCGCGACGCTGGCGACGCTGAGCCTGGTGCTGCCGACGTTCACCACCTCGAAGCCGGGCCCGCAGTTCTCCCCGGCGCAGCTGGCGTTCGCGGCGGCGGCGTCGCTCGTCATCTACGGCCTGTTCGTGTCCACCTTGACGGTCCGGCACCGGGACTACTTCCTGCCGGTGACGCCGGCCGGCGAGGTGGTGGACCCGATGGACGAGCACTCCGAGCCGCCGACGGTGCGGGAGACGTTGATCAGTGTCGCGCTGCTGTCGGTCGCCCTGGTGGCGGTGGTCGGTCTGGCCAAGGGCGTCTCCCCGACGATCGAGCGCGGTGTCGAGGCGGCCGGTCTGCCGAACGCGGTGGTCGGGGTGTCGATCGCGTTGATGGTGCTGCTGCCGGAGTCGATCGCGGCCGTCCGGGCGGCGGTCCGCAACCGGGTGCAGATCAGCCTCAACCTGGCGCTCGGCTCGGCGCTGGCGTCGATCGGCCTGACCATTCCGGCGGTCGCCGTCGCCTCCACCTGGCTGAGCGGCCCGCTCGAACTCGGCCTCGGCGCCAATCACATGATCCTGCTGGCCCTGACCGTCGCGGTCGGCACCCTCACCGTCATCCCCAAGCGCGCCACCCCGCTCCAGGGCGGCGTCCACCTGGCCATCCTCGGCGCCTACCTGGTCCTCGCCGTCAGCCCCTGAACCGTCAGCGCCTGCCCCCGGCAGGGAACCGCCCCCGGAGCCCGAAGGCCCCGGGGGCGGTCGTTCGCCACGCGAGCGGCAGGCGTCACGCCACCAGCCGGTCCGTCTCGGTCCGCCGCCGCGCCCAGTGCAGCAGCACCCCGCCCAGCGTCAGCAGCCCGCCGCCGGCGAGGCCCGCCGCGGCGAGACCGGCGGGCGAACCCGTCTCCGGCAGCTGACCGCGACCGCCGTGGGGAGCCTTCCCACAGCCCGTGCACTTCGTCACCGTCACGCCCAGCGACACCGGCCGGCTCGCCACCGCCGTCCCCTGCGGGTCGCGCGCCGTGGCCGTCGCCGTGTTGACCACCCGGCCGGCCCGCGCGTCGGCCTCCGTCACCAGGTACCTACCACGGCAGGTCGTGCTCGCGCCGGGGCTGAGGGTGGTGGCGTCGCAGACGACCTGCGCGACCCGGTCGTCACCGACGGCGACGTCCGTCAGCGCCGTCGTCCCGGTGTTGGTCACCGTGTACGTGTACGTCACGGTGTCGCCGGCCTGTACGGAGCCCGACACGTCGGCCTGCTTCGTGATCGACAGCGACGACGCACTCGCCGTGGTCTCCACCGTCGCCTCGCCCGGCGCGCTCTCCACCTGATGGCCCTCGGGGTCCAGGCCGTCCGCCCGGGCGATGTTCGTCACGTGCCCGGCCCGGGCGTCCGCCTCCGTGATCGTGTAGCTGCCGTGGCACTGCACGCTCTGCCCCGGGTCGAGGGCCGTCGCGTCGCAGGTCACCGACGTCACGTGGTCGTCCGAGACGGTGAGGTCGTGTACAGCCACCGGACCGGTGTTGGTGACGGTGTAGGTGTACTGCACCGTGTCGCCCGCATGGAACGGGCCGGCGGTATCGGCCTTCTGCGCGATCGACAGCTGCGCCTCGCCGACCACCGGCACCGTCACCTCCACCGCCGCACTCACCACCTTCCCGCCCTGCGGGTCCGTCCCCTCCGCGTGCGCCGTGTTCGTCACCCGCCCCGCCGCCACATCGGCCGCCGTCACCACGTACGAACCGCGGCACACCGTGCTCCGCCCCGGCTCCAACACCGTCACCTGGCACACCACCGACGCCACCCGGTCGTCCACCACGCTCAGGCCGTGAATCCCGGCCGTCCCCGTGTTCGTCACCGTGTACGTGTAACCCACCGTGTCTCCCAGGTGGAACGGCCCGGCGCCGTCCGCCGCCTTCTCCAGCGACAGCCGGCCCTCCCCCACCACCGGCACCGTCACCTCGACGGCGGGGCTCGCCACGTTCACCCCCTCCGTGTCCGTCCCCTCCGCGTGCGCCGTGTTCGTCACCCGCCCCGCCTGCACGTCGGCCGCCGTCACCACGTACGAACCGCGGCACACCGTGCTCCGGCCCGGCTCCAGCACCGTCGCCTGGCACACCACCGACGCCACCCGGTCGTCCACCACGAGCAGGCTGTGCACCGGGGCCGTCCCCGTGTTCGTCACGGTGTACGTGTAGCCCACCGTGTCGCCCAGGCGGAACGGACCGGCGCCGGTCGCCGCCTTCGCCATCGACAGCCGCCCCTCCCCGACCACCGGCACTGTCGCCTCGACGAAAGCGCTCAGGACCGTCACGCCCTGCGGATCCGTCCCCTCCGCACGGGCCCGGTTCGTCACGTTCCCCGCGAGGACGTCGGTCGCCGTCACCCGGTACTCGCCGTGGCAGGTCGTGCTGGCGCCCGGGGCGAGCGTCGTCGCGGCGCAGGTCACCACGGCGACGCGGTTGTCCGCGACCGTCAGGTTGGTCACGGCCGCCGTGCCGGTGTCGGTCACCGTGTACGTGTAGGTCACGGTGTCGCCCGCGCGGAACGGGCCGGCGCTGTCCGCCGTCTTGCCGAGGGTCAGCTCCGCGGTGCCGAGCACCTGGACGGTCGCCGAGGCGGGAGGGCTCTGGACCGTCTGGCCCTGCGCATCGGTGGCGGTGGCGTGGGCGGTGTTGGTCACCGAGCCGGCCTGCACGTCCGCCGCGGTGATCACGTACGTGCCGTGGCAGAGCGTGCTCGCGCCGGGGGCGAGCGTCGTCGCGTCGCAGGTCACCGCGGCGATGTGGTCGTCGCTGACCACCAGGCTGTTCAGGGTCTCGGTGTCGGCGTTGGTCACCGTGTACGTGTAGGCAACCGTGTCGCCGAGGTGGAACGGCCCGGCGCTGTCGGCCACCTTTCCGACGGTGAGTTCGGCGTCGCCCGAGATGTCGACGGTGGCCTGGGCGTCGGGGCTCCGCACCGACTTCCCTCGCGGGTCGAGGCCGTTCGCGTGGGCCGTGTTGGTCACCGAGCCGGCCTGCACGTCCGCCGCGGTGATCACGTAACTGCCGTGGCAGAACGTGCTCGCGCCGGGCGCGAGCGTCGTCGCGTCGCAGGTCACCAGGGCGATCCGGTCGTCCGTCACGGCCAGCCCGGTCACCGCCGCCGTGCCGGTGTTCGTCACCGTGTACGTGTAGGGGACGGTGTCTCCCTCGTGGAACGGGCCCGCGCCGGCCGCCGCCTTCTGGAGGGTCAGCAGCGCCTCGCCCACCACGGCGACGGTGGCCTGGGCCGGCGCGCTCACCGCCGTCTCGCCCAGCGGGTCGGTGCCCTCGGCGCGGGCGGTGTTCGTCACGGAGCCCGCCGCCAGGTCGGCCGCCGTGACGACGTAGGTGCCGTGGCAGGTGGTGCTCCGGCCCGGGTCGAGCGTCGTCGCGTCGCAGGTCACCGTCGCGACGTGGTCGTCCGCGACCGTCAGGTTGCTCACCGCCGCCGTGCCGGTGTTCGTCACCGTGTACGTGTAGGGGACGCGGTCGCCCACCTGGAACGGGCCCGCGGTGTCGGCCGACTTCGCGAGGCTCAGCTCGGCGGTTCCCAGCACCGGGACGGTGACCTTGACCGGCGGGGCCACCACCGAACCACCGCGCGGGTCCCTGCTGCGCGCGTTGGCGGTGTTGGTCACCTTACCCGCCGTCACGTCGGCGGCCGTCACCACGTACGTCCCGTGGCACAGGGTGTTCCCGCCCCGGGGGACCTCTGTCGCGTCGCAGGTCACGGTCGCGATCCGGTCGTCCGTCACCGTGATGGCGGTCAGCGGCGTCGTTCCCGTGTCCAGCACCGTGTACGTGTAGGAGACGGTGTCACCGAGGCGGAACGGACCTGCGGAGTCGGCGGCTTTCTGCAACAGCATCGCAGGGGTGCTGATCACCGTGATGGCGGCCACGGCGCGGTTGCTGTCCACCTGCTGCCCCAACGGATCGGTGGCGTGCGCGTAGGCGATGTTCGTCACGTAGCCGGGCAACACATCCTCCTCCTTCACCACGTAGGTCCCGTGGCACAGGGTGCTCTGTCCCCGGTCCAGCACCGTCGTGTCGCAGGTCACCGTCGCGATCCGGTCGTCCGTCACGGTCAGGTTGCTCAGCGCCGCCTGACCGGTGTTCGTCACCGTGTACGTGTACGTCACCACGTCGCCCGCGTCGTAGGGGCCAATGGAGTACGGCGCCTTCTCCAGTTTCAGCGAAGCCGGGCCGATGACCTGGACGGTCACCTGGGCCGGCGGGCTCTGCACCACATCGCCGTCGACGTTCCGGGCGCTCGCCTGGGCCGTGTTGGTCACGGAGCCCGCGTCCACGTCCGCCGGGAAGACCCGGTAGTTGCCGTGGCACAGCGTGCTCGCGCCGGGGGCGAGCGTCGTCGCGTCGCAGGTCACTGTCGTGATCCGGTCGTCCGTCACGACCAGGCCGGTCAACTCCTCGGTGCCCGTGTTGGTCACCGTGTACGTGTAGTAGACCCACTCGCCCAACCGGTACGGACCGGGCTGGTCCGCCGCCTTCTCCAGGCCCAACGCGGCGGCGGCGACGGCGCGCGGCGCCGCAGCCACCGGGACGGCCGGAGCAGCCGGAGCGGCGGCGACCGGACCTACGACCGGAGCGGTGACCTGGCCGCCCACCGGGCTCGCCACCGGGCCGCCCGCCCGTTCGGCGCCCGCGGCCCGGGCCCGTTCGGCGAGGCTGCCGAGCAGCCGGCCCGCTCCGGCGGCGGACGGAGCCGCGTGCCCCGGGCCCGCCGCCGCGCCGGCGACGTCCTCCTGGGACAGCGTGGAGCCCGGGGCAGCGTGACCGTGCGACGCGGGCTGGGCGGCCAGGCCGGTGACGACCAGGCCGAGGGTGGCTGCGGCGGTGAGGAAGCGGGCCGCTCGGGAGCTGAGCCGCAACGGTCTGCGGGAGGGACTCGTCATGCCTTTGACTATGTGCAGCCACTACCGACCGTTATCAGTTTGTCCGATTAATGCACCCGAGGAATCGCCCTGATGCACGAGCCCGCGCCGCCGCCCGGCCGTCACTCCACCGTGACGCTCTTGGCCAGGTTGCGCGGCTTGTCCACGTCCCGGTCGAGGGCCACGGCGGCGTGGTAGGCCAGCAGCTGGAGCGGGATGTTGAGCAGCAGCGGGTCGAGCTCCGGCTCGCTCTTCGGGACGACGATGCAGTGGTCGGCCAGCCGCGCCTCGATCGGGCGGTGCGCGACGGCCAGCACCCGGCCGGAGCGGGCCTTGATCTCGCCGAGCGCGGTGAGGTTCTTGTCGAGCAGCTCGTCGTCCGGCACCAGGGCGACGGTCGGCAGTTCGGGGCTGATCAGCGCCAGCGGACCGTGCTTCAACTCGCTCGCGGGGTACGCCTCGGCGTGCACGTAGGAGATCTCCTTGAGCTTCTGCGCGCCCTCCCGGGCCACGGGGTAGCCGCGCACCCGGCCGATGAACATCATGCCCTGGCTCTCGGCGTACTCGACGGCCAGCTTCTCGATCTCGGCCTGCTGGTCGAGGACTTCGCGGATCTGCGCCGGAAGCGCCTTGAGCGCGCCCACGATGCGGCGGCCGTCGGCGGGCGACAGGTCGTGGATCCGGCCGAAGTGCAGCGCCAGCAGGGCGAAGGCGACCACGGTGGAGGTGAACGCCTTGGTGGAGGCGACGGAGATCTCCGGTCCGGCGTGCAGGTAGATGCCGCCGTCGCACTCGCGGGCGATCGCCGAGCCGACGGTGTTGACGACCCCGAGCACCCGCCCGCCCTTGCGCTTGATCTCCTGCACGGCGGCGAGCGTGTCGTAGGTCTCGCCGGACTGGCTGACCGCCACGTACAGGGTGTCGGCCTCGATCACCGGGTTGCGGTAGCGGAACTCGGAGGCCGGCTCGGAGTGGGCGGGGATCCGGGCCAGTTCCTCGATCAGCTGCGCGCCCATCTCGCCCGCGTAGTACGCCGATCCGCAGCCGAGGATCTTCACCCGGCGGATCTCCCGCAGCTCCCGGGCGTCCAGGTTGAGCCCGCCCAGGTGCGCGGTGCAGAACCGCTCGTCGAGCCGGCCGGACAGCGTCCGCTCGACGGCGCCGGGCTGCTCGTGGATCTCCTTGAGCAGGTAGTGCGCGTAGCCGCCGGTGTCGTACGAGCCGATCTCCCAGTCCACGGTGGACGGCTGCCGGGTGACGGTGCGGGCGTCCTCGGTGAAGGTGCGGAAGCCGTCGGCGCGCACCGTCGCCAGCTCGCCGTCCTCCAGGTGCACCACCTGCCGGGTGTAGCGGACCAGCGCGGAGACGTCGGAGGCCGCGAACATCTCCTTCTCGCCGATGCCGAGCACGATCGGGCTGCCGTTGCGGGCCACCACGATCCGGTCGGCCTGCTCGGCGTCCAGCACCGCGATGCCGTAGGTGCCGACGACCAGCTTGAGCGCGGCCCGCACCGCGTCCTCCAGCTCGCCGCCGTCGGCGCGGTGCGCGGCGATCAGGTGGGCCAGCACCTCGGTGTCGGTCTCCGAGCGGAACACCGCGCCGTCCGCCGTCAGCTTGGCGCGCAGCTCGTCGGCGTTCTCGATGATGCCGTTGTGCACCACCGCGATCCGGCCCGCGTTGTCGGTGTGCGGGTGGGCGTTCTCGTCGGACGGGACGCCGTGGGTCGCCCATCGGGTGTGGCCGATGCCGGTGCCGCCCTTGAACCGGGCGGGCAGCGCCGCCGCCAGGTCGGCGACCCGGCCCTTGACCTTGCAGACCTTCAACTTCGCCGGGACCGACTTGGTGGCGGGGGCGACGACCGCCACGCCCGCCGAGTCGTATCCCCGGTACTCCAGGCGCTGGAGGCCCTCCAGCAGGAAGGGCGACGCGTCCTTGGGGCCGATGTAGGCCACGATTCCGCACATGACGTGGACTCCTGGTGTTCGAGGGTCGGTCGGACGGGGGCTCGGTCAGCCGTAGACCATCCGCCGCAGCTGACGCACCGACAGCTGCGGCGCGGCCACCCGGCGGGCGGCCAGCTCCGCGCCGAGGCGGGCGAAGATCCGATCGTTGGTCAGGCCCCTGGCCTGGAGCTCACCGTGACGGCGGCGCACGTACTCCTCCGTGGACTCGGAGAAGTACGCGAGCACCTCCGCCAGGACCCGCGCCGCCTCCCCGGGGGCCAGCGCTGTGGTCCGGGCGAGATGGGCGAGCAGGTCCTCATGAGGGTGCGGTGAGGCAGGCACGTTCGGGGAGCCTAGGCGTGAAGTGTCCATTTGCCAAAGATCCTGCCCGATTTCGGGCAGGACCGCGAGCCAATGGCGGCCTCGGTACCGTTCTCCCATGCGCGCACTCCCGTTGGACGACGACCGGGCCCGGGCCCTGCGAACCCGCGGGCAGGGCCTCGGCGAGCCCTTCGCCTCCGCCGCCGAGGCCGTCGAACGGGTCGTCGGCATCCAGTCGCAGGACACCCGCGCCGGGGCCCTGGGCATCCGGGTCCGCACCCGCGGCCTCACCGCCGCCGACCTGCGGCGCGCCCTGGAGGTCGACCGCACCCTGGTCCGCGGCTGGTTCCTGCGCGGCACCCTGCACACCGTCGCCACCGCCGACCTGCGCTGGCTGCTCGCCCTGCTCGGGCCGCACATCCTGCGCCTGAGCGCCCGCCGGCACCGCGAACTCGGCCTCGACGAGAGCGTCTGCGACCACGCCGAGACCGTCATCACCGACACCCTCGCCGCCCAAGGCCCCACCACCCGCGCCGAGTTGACGCGCCGCCTGGCCGCCGCGGGCCTCCCCGCCGACGGCCAGGCGCCGTTCCACCTGATCCGCCGCAGCGCCCTGCGCGGCCGGATCTGCTTCGGCCCCGACCGGGACGGCGAGGCCACCCACGTGCTGCTCGCCGACTGGCTGCCCGACGCCCCCGACGGCCCCACCGGCGACGCCGCCGTCGCCGCCCTCGCCCGCCGCTACCTGCGCGCCCACGGCCCCGCCACCCCGGAGGACTTCACCGGCTGGTCCGGCCTCCCCGCCGCCGCCGTCCGCCGCGCCTGGCCCTCCCTCGCGCTGCTCCCCGTCCGCGTCCAGGACCAGGACTGCTTCCTGCCCGCCGACCGCGCCGCCGAACTCGACGCGGCACCGGACCCCGAACCCGCCGTCCGCCTCCTCCCGATGTACGACAACTACCTCGTCGCCCACCGCAGTTCGGCCCTCGCCGTCCCCGCCGCACACCAGAAGCAGATCCGCCCCGGCGGCGGCCAGATCCGCGCCGCCGTCCTCACCGACGGCCTCGCCCGCGGCACCTGGTCCTGGCACCGCGACCACGCCGAAGTCACCCTCTTCGCCCCACCCACCGAACCCGACCCGACCCCCGGCATCGCCACCGAATCCGCCGACATCGCCCGCTTCCTGCGGCAGTCCTGAGCACCGCCGCCCGCTCCTGCCCTATAGTCCGCGTTTGAACGCGTTCGATTTTCCGATTCGGCATCAGGGGAACCGGCCCATGCGCACGTTGAACGTCCCGTCGGCCGCCCGGTGGGCGATCGCGGTCCTCGCCCCGCTCGCCCTGATCGTCCTCGGGGTGCTCGCCGCCAACCCGGACTGCGCGGGCGTCGCCGACCCGGCCCGCGCGGCGGTGCTGGCGCTCTCGCTCCTCGCCCTGGCCGCGTTCCGGATCGGCCGCCTGCGGGTCGTCCTGGGCGCGGCGGCCGGCTTCGTGCTGTGCCTCGCCCCCTCCTGGATCTGCGCGAATGAGGTGCTCCGGCTGCGCGGCGAGCGGACCGACCTGGTCATCGCGGCCGCGCAGCCCGGTGCCAAGTACCCCTGCGTGTACCGCCGGACGGACGGCCGCCCGCTGCCGCACGACGTGTACGAGCACGCCGACTGCGTCCCGGACGCGAATCCCGCGCCCTTCCCGTACCTGGTGGACCCGGCCGGGTGGGTGCCGGCGCGGCCCTACGACGGGAGCGAGCGCGACGCCCCGGAGGTCCCGGTGGTCGCGCTGGCGGTCGCCGCCGCGCTCTGGTTCGCGGTGGTGCCCGTCCACGGCCGCCGCCCCGACCGGACGCGGGCGCAACCGATCGGTTCCGTGGCGCGTAGTGCATGAGGGGACGGCCGAACGGGTGAGCGGGGGCGCACCTAACATGTGAGGGCGTCGTTGAAGGACGGTGCGCGGCCGATTGCATCCGTCGGCGGTGTCCGGTCGGGGGTTTCCGGCGGTCACGCCGGAGGATGGGCCGCGTACTGTCCGTGTCGATCACTGGGGGAACGTCCGTCATGCAACCGCGTGTGTTCGCCGTCGTCACCGCCGTTCTGCTGGCCGCGCTCGGCCTCGGATCGGTCCTGGTCACCGACTGGACGCCCCGGCCGGCCACCGCCGCCATCACCCCCGCCGGCCCGGCGGGCCGCACCGATCCCGCGCCCGGCGGCGCGTCGCCCTCCCCCACCGGCGACCCGGCGGTGTGGACCCGCTCCACGCTGCGCAACAAGCTGATGGCCGAGATGGACGCCGCCGACCCCGGCGTCGCCCTCGCCGACCTCGACAAGATCTCCAAGGACAAGCCCTACACCGTCCGGTTCTGCCACCCCATCGCGCACGAACTCGGCCACGCCGCCGTCCAGCGCTACCACCAGGACTTCCAGAAGGTCATCTCGTTCCCGCACGAGACCTGCGCGGCCGGCTACCTGCACGGCGCCGTCGAGGAGATGCTCGCCAACTCCCAGGACCCGCAGCACGACATCCTCACCCTGTGCGCCCCCGCCAACAAGGGCCCCTGCATCCACGGCGTCGGCCACGGCATCATGTTCGTCACCAAGCAGGACATCCCGGCCGCCCGCGACCTGTGCAACAAGTTCCCCTCCGAGAGCCGCCGCATCACCTGCTCCGAGGGCGTCTTCATGCAGCTCTTCGCCCCCGACGAGGAGGACGAGAAGGCCAAGGCGAACCTCCCCGCGGACAAGCTCGCCGCCGAACCGCTGTACCCCTGCCCCGAGCAGCCGGCCCTCTACCAGTCCGCCTGCTTCTTCTACGCCCCCACCTACTTCCTCTCCTCGCACGACTACGCCAACCACCCCGAGGCCTTCTCCCAGGCCCTCCAGTGGTGCCTCAACGCGCAGGCCAGCGGCGGCGCGAACGACTGCTCCCGCGGCGTCGGCTCCCGCACCATGAAGTACAACCTCGACCGCGAGGACTGGGCCGCCCAGCAGTGCGCCACCGCGAAGGACGCCTGGCAGCGCAAGGCCTGCGCCCAGGGCCTGGTCTCGTACTACACCGTCAACTACACGGACGACGGCGCGGCCGGCCGCCTCTGCGCCAAGATCACCGACCGCGAGATCCAGGGCTACTGCCGCTCCGCGGGCGGGCTGTCCAGCACCCTCGACTGAGCGCGGGAGGGTGCGAAAACAGGGGCGCGGGGAACTGCGCGAAGGGGAACGCACCAGATCCAAGATCGCGACGCAGGACAATGACCTGCACTTGATCGCGACCTCACGGACGTGGTTGGCGCTTGTCGCGCAGTTCCCCGCGCCCCCGGTTTCGCGCCCGCCCGCGTTCGCGTCCCTGTCCTCTACCCTTCCGTCCCATGAACGACGACTTCCGCACTGCCGCGCAGGCCACCGCCCGGTTGGTGGCCGACTATCTCGACGAGCTGCCCTCCCGGCCGGTGTGGCGGCCGATGGATCCGGCGGAGCGGGACGCGCTGGTGGGGCTGGAGCTGCCGGAGGACGGCGTGGGCTTCGAGGAGCTGCTGAGGACCGTCGAGGAACGGATCATGCCGCACCCGATGGGCAACGGGAACCCGCGGTTCTTCGGGTGGGTGAACTCCGCGCCGCAGCCCGCCGGCGTGCTGGCGACCCTCGCGGCGTCGGCGATGAACCCGAGCTCCGCCGGCGGCGACCACGCGGACGTGCACCTGGAGCGCGCCGTGGTGCGGTGGATAGCCGAGCTGGTCGGGTTCCCGCACCCGGCCGGCGGCGGTCTGCTGACCTCGGGGACGTCGATGGCGACCATCGTCTGCCTGGCGGCGGCCCGCGACCGGGCGGTGCGCCGGGCGGGACGGGACGTGCGGGAGGACGGGCTGGCGGGGATGCCGCCGCTAGTGGGGTACGTCACGGGCGAGGCGCACAGCTGTGTGCGCAAGGCGGCGGAGCTGCTCGGGCTGGGGTCGAAGCACCTGCGGGTGGTGGAGGCCGACGACGAGGGCCACCTGCGGCTGGACAGTCTGGCGGCGGCGGTCGCCGAGGACCGCGCGGCGGGCCGGCTGCCGTTCCTGGTGGTGGCGTCGGCGGGCACCGTGGGCACCGGTGCCGTCGACCCGTTCGAGCCGATCGCCGAGCTGGCCGCCCGCGAGGGCCTGTGGTTCCACGTCGACGGCGCGTACGGCGCGTTCGGGGTGCTCGACGAGGAGATCGCGCACCGCTACCGGGGGATGGAGCGCGCCGACTCCCTGGCGCTCGACCCGCACAAGTGGCTGGGCGTGCCGGTGGACTGCGGCTGCGCGCTGGTGCGGGACGCGCAGGAGCTGCGGGGCACGTTCAGCCTGGTGCCGTCGTACCTGCGGGACGAGGACGCCGGCGGTCTGGGCTGGTTCTCGGAGTACGGGACGGAGCAGACCCGCCCGTTCCGCTCGCTGAAGGTGTGGGCGTCGATCGCGCACCGCGGCCGCTCGGGCGTGGCCCGGGACGTCGCGCACTGCGCGGCCCAGGCCCGGCGTCTGGGCGAGTGGGTCGGGCAGGACGGGGAGTTGGAGCTGCTGGCCCCGGTCGAGACGTCGATCGTGGCGTTCCGGTACCGCCCGGCGGGCCTGGACGAGCAGGCGCTGCAGGAGCTCAACTCCCGTCTGCCGGTGGCGATCCAGCAGCGCGGCCGGGTGTTCGTGACGGGCGCGGTGTACCGGGGGCGGGAGATGCTGCGGGCGTGTCTGCTGAACGCGGCGACCACGGACGCGGATCTGCGGCTGCTGTTGGACGAGGTGAAATCGGCGGGTGCGGAACTCCTGGCCCGGGGCCGCTCGTCCAAGTGATCGCGGGAGCGGATCAGCGCCGATCCGACGGGGGCCCGCGCAGACATTAACCGTCGGGTCACGGGGGGTTCGTGATCGTGAAACAGCAGAGCGCCACCATTCAGGCATGGATGACAAGGCGTACACCCACCAAGCCGACCACGCCCGCCGCGACCGCAGAAGCGCGAGGCAGCACCGCTGGCGCCGGGAGGCGGTCGAGCTCGCGGCGGTCTTCGCCGCGGTCGCGGCCGCCGACCTGGTCGCCAATGTGGTGGTGCACGGCCACGACGGGCCGGTGCTGCTGCTCGCCTCGGCGGCGGCGATGCTCGGCACGGTCCTGTTCCGGGGCTGGCTGGCGCACCGGCACCCGCCGGGTCCGGACGCCCTCGCGCCACCGGGCGGGGGCGCGGTGACCTCCGCCGAGGAGCCGACCGCGCTGTGGCGGCTGCGCACCAGCGTCGAGGACGAGCCGGGCAGTCTGGCCCGGGTGTGCACGGCGCTGGCCGAACGGCGGGTGAACATCGTCTCGATGCAGGCGCACCCGCTGCCGGACCGCACGGTGGACGAGTTCATCGTCCGCGCCCCGGCGGCGCTGACCAGGGCCGAGCTGGTGGCGGCGGTCGCGGCGGGCGGCGGCCGGGACATCTGGTCGGACCGGGCGGACGCCCACGAGCTGGTGGACGTGCCCCGGCAGGTGCTGGCGCTGGCCACCCGCACGGCGCTGGACGCGGCGGAACTGCCGGTCGCGCTGCGGCAGTTGTTCGGGCGGGCGGCGATCCGGCAGTTCCCGGGGCGGGGCGCGGCGGCGCAGCCCGGCGTGGACGGGCACGTGATGCGCCTGCCGTTGCCGAACGGCGACCTGCTGGAGCTGTCGCGGCCGAATCTGCCGTTCACGCCGACCGAGTTCGCCCGGGCCCGGGCGCTGGTGGAGCTGGATTCCGTGCTGGGGCCGAGGGTGCCGCAGGTCGCGGCGCGGATCAGCCGCCCGGCGGGCGACGACCTGACGGTGCGGCGGGCGACGCCGGCGGACAAGGCGGCGGCGGTGGCGATGCACGGCCGGTGCTCGCCGGAGTCGCTGCGGCGGCGCTACCACGGGCCGGTGAAGGACGCCGACCGCTACCTGGACCACCTGCTGGACCCCCGGCACGGGCAGACCCTGGCGGTGGAGACCGCGCAGGGCCGGCTGGTGGCGCTGGCGCACCTGATGTGGGACGACGAGGGCGCGGAGATCGCGCTGCTGGTGGAGGACGCCTGGCAGCGGCGCGGCCTGGGTGTGGACCTGGTGCGGCGGATGGCGGCGCTGGCGCTGGAGGCGGGGGTGGGCACGGTGTACGCGGTGACCACGGCGGCGAACACCGGACTGATCTCGACCATGCGCCGGCTGGAGGCGCCGCTGGACTACCAGGTCGAGGAGGGCACCTTGGTGATCACCGCGCACCTGGCCGGGGCGGCGGAGAAGCTGCCCGCCCCGTGGGCGGCGCACTGACGTCCCCTCGGGCCGCCCGTGCGGCGAGGGGCCCGGCGGCGAGGACGGTCCGTCCCGCCGCCGGGCCCTCGCCGCACGGGGCTGTCCGCTCCCGGCGCGGGCCGGTAAGTTGCCCCTGCTCAAGTGTGCGGGCGGGAGTCGGTAGGCTGAGTCCGTCCCTGCCGCCCGTGGACCGTCTGAACGGCCCGGGCGGTGCCGCAGCAAGGAGGAACCCCTGAGCATGCCAGGCACCGATTCGGAAGCCGCGCGCGACGCCTCGCTGCCCGCCCGCGCAAAGATCGCCGTGACGGCCGGCAAGATGGCGGCCGCGCTGTCCCAGAAGGCCGGTCGCGGCAGCGGGTCGGTGATCGGCGGCAAGGTCGCGCTCAAGCTCGACCCGGATCTGCTGAAGACCCTCGCCGAGCACCTGGACGTGGTCCTGGTCAGCGCCACCAACGGCAAGACCACCACGACCCGGCTGATCGCCGAGGCCCTGCGGGCGGCGGGCCCGGTGGTCTCCAACGCGCTGGGCGCGAACATGCCGGCCGGCATCACGGCGGCGCTGGCGGGCGGTACCGACGCCAAGTTCGGCGTCATCGAGGTGGACGAGAAGTACCTGCCGATGGTCGCCCGGGACACCCGGCCGAAGGCCATAGCGCTGCTGAACCTCTCCCGTGACCAGCTCGACCGGGCCGCCGAGACGCGGATGATGGCCGAGAAGTGGCGCGAGGGCCTGAAGGACACCGAGGCGGTGATCGTCGCGAACGCCGACGACCCGCTGGTGACCTGGGCCGCCTCGTCCTGCAAGAAGGTGGTCTGGGTGGCCGCCGGGCAGGCGTGGAAGGAGGACGCCTGGTCGTGCCCGTCGTGCGGCGGCGTGATGCAGCGTCCCGGCGACGACTGGTTCTGCGGCGAGTGCGGTTTCCGCCGTCCGAACCCGCACTGGGCGCTGCAGGGCACCCACGTGATCGATCCGCACCGGGGTGCCTGGCCGATCCAGCTCCAGCTGCCGGGCCGGGCCAACCTGGCCAACGCCACCAGCTCGGCGGCGGTCGCCGCGGTGTTCGGCGTGGCCCCGCAGGTGGCGCTGCAGCGCATGCAGTCGGTGGCCGCCGTGGCGGGCCGCTACGACGTGGTGCAGTACCGCGGCCGGGACATCCGGCTGCTGCTGGCGAAGAACCCGGCCGGCTGGCTGGAGACCTTCTCGCTGATCGACGGCCCGCCCGCGCCGGTGATCCTGTCGGTGAACGCGATGGACGCCGACGGCACCGACACCTCGTGGCTGTGGGACGTCGACTACGAGCGCCTGGCCGGTCATCCGATCTTCGTGATGGGCCAGCGCAAGCTCGACCTGGCGGTCCGCCTGGAGGTGGCCGGCCTGCAGTTCCAGGTCGTCGACTCGCTCCAGCAGGCCGTGGACGCCGCCCCCGAGGGCCGCATCGAGGCGATCGCCAACTACACGGCGTTCCAGCAGCTGCGCAAGGCCGTGGTGGCCTGATGAGCGACCAGTACCAGCAGTACGGGCAGCAGCCGTACGGCGGACAGCAGTTCGACGACGGCTCGCAGCAGCACCAGCAGTACGCGCAGTCGTACGGCGAGCAGCAGCAGCACTACGGTGAGCAGCAGCACTACCCCGACCAGTCGCAGTACCCCGAGCAGCCGTACCCCGAGCAGTCCTTCGCCGAGCCTCAACAGCCTTACGGCGAGCAGCAGTTCGGCGAGCGGCGGCGGGGTTTCGAGGAGCCGCAGCAGCGGTACGGGAGGTCTTCGAGGATGAGCGAGAGCAGCCTGCGGGTGGTCTGGGTGTACCCGGACCTGCTGTCCACGTACGGCGACCGCGGCAACGCCCTGGTGGTGGAGCGGCGGGCGCAGCAGCGCGGTCTCGGGGTGCAGCGGATCGACGTGCGCTCCGACCAGTCGGTGCCGACCAGTGGTGACATCTACCTGATCGGCGGCGGTGAGGACCGTCCGCAGCGGTTGGCGGCGGAGCGGTTGCGCAACGACGGCGGGCTGGTCCGGGCGGCCGAGAACGGTGCGATCATCTTCTCGGTGTGTGCGGGTTTCCAGATCCTCGGCCACGAGTTCGTCAACGACCTGGGCGAGCGCGAGCCGGGCCTGGGCCTGCTGGACGTGTGGACCACCCGCGGCGAGGGCGCGCGCTGCGTCGGCGACGTGCTGGCGGAGGTCGACCCGCAGCTGAACCTGCCGCAGCTGACCGGTTTCGAGAACCACCAGGGCGTCACGCACCTCGGCGAGGGCGCCAAGCCGTTCGCCACGGTGCAGGTCGGCCGGGGCAACGGCACCGGCGACGGCACCGAGGGCGCCTGGCGCGACACGGTGTTCGGCACCTACCTGCACGGTCCGGTGATGGCCCGCAACCCCGCCGTCGCCGACCTGCTGATCAAGCTGGCGCTGGACGTCAACGCGCTGCCGCCGGCCGACACCACCTGGTACGACGCGCTGCGCACCGAGCGGATCGCCGCGGCGGCCCGCCCGGCGTAGCGCCGGCCGTAGGCTCCGTGGACGGCTGACCGGCATGTGGTCGGCCGTCCGCGGTCGGACAACTTCATAGGAGAATAGGAGAGCCCGGGCGCAACACCCTCCTCGGCGGTCGGGTCTCAGTTACGTGTGGTGCGTCGAGGAAGCCGCCCCCGCGTCGGTTTCGGCCCGGCCGGACGCAGGAACCGTATGCTGTGCAGCAGCTCCGTTTCGGGCATTTCGCCCGATTCTCACCCACCAGTCCGGCCGTCCGAATCCTGCTCGGGAGTTGGCAAAGCAATGCGTATTGGTGTCCTGACCAGTGGCGGTGACTGCCCCGGCCTGAACGCCGTCATCCGTTCCGTGGTCCACCGGGGGGTGGTCGACCACGGCGACGAGATCATCGGGTTCGAGGACGGCTGGCGCGGTCTTCTGGAGGGCGTGCACCGCCCGCTGACGCTCGACTCGGTGAGCGGCATCCTCGCCCAGGGCGGCACGATCCTGGGTTCCTCCCGGGTCCAGCCGAGCCACCTGCGCGACGGTGTGGAGCGCGCCAAGCGGTACTGCGCGGACCTGGGCATCGACGCGGTGATCCCGATCGGCGGCGAGGGCACCCTGAAGGCCGCGAAGCTGATGAGCGACGCGGGCCTGCCGGTGGTCGGCGTGCCGAAGACCATCGACAACGACATCGCCTGCACCGACGTCACCTTCGGCTTCGACACCGCCGTGTCGGTGGCCACCGACGCGCTGGACCGGCTGAAGACCACCGCGGAGTCGCACCAGCGCGTGATGGTGGTCGAGGTGATGGGCCGGCACACCGGCTGGATCGCCCTGAACGCCGGCATGGCGGCCGGCGCGCACGCCATCGTGGTGCCGGAACGGCCTTTCCACATCGACAAGTTGACGGACGTGGTGCGCGAGCGCTTCGACCGGCAGAAGAAGTTCGCGATCGTGGTGTGCGCCGAGGGCGCCAAGCCCGAGCCCGGCACCATGGCCTGGGAGGAGGGCACCAAGGACATGTACGGCCACGAGCGGTTCACCGGCATCGCCACCCAGCTCTCCCGCGAGCTGGAGCACCGCCTCGGCAAGGAGGCCCGCCCGGTCATCCTCGGCCACACCCAGCGCGGCGGCACCCCGACCGCCTACGACCGCGTGCTGGCCACCCGGTTCGGCTGGCACGCCGTCGAGGCCGCCCACAAGGGGGCGTTCGGCCACATCACGGCGCTGCAGGGCACCGACATCCGGCTGGTGCCGCTGGGCGAGGCCGTCGCCGAGCTCAAGACGGTGCCGTCCGAGCGCTACCTGGAGGCCGAGACCGTCATCTGACGGCCCGTCAACTCCCGTGCCCGGGGCGCGTCGTGGTTCACCATGACGCGCCCCGGGTACCAGGGCCTGTCCGGCCGATCTTGCCGGGCGCACGCCGCCGGATCATCCCGCCTGGACGCACCGGCCAAACATCCAAGTACACCCAGTACGAGGACGTTTGGCCGGCACGCCCAGCCGGGCGCCCGACGACGCGCGCTGATCCGACAAAATCGACCGGACAGGCCCTAGCCTTCGCGGCATGAAGATCCTCGCCTACGGCGTCCAGTCCGACGAACGGCCGCTGCTCGACGCCGCCCTGGCCGCGTACCGGCCCCGCCTGCTGGACGTCTTCCTCACCATCGACACCGCCCCGCTGGCGGCGGGCTTCCCGGTGGTGTGCAGCAGCGTCAACGACGCCCTGGACGCCGAGGTGCTGGCGCTGCTCGCCGGCGCCGGCACCGAGCTGATCGTCCAGCGCTCCACCGGCTTCAACAACATCGACCTCAAGGCCGCGGCCGAACTCGGCCTCACCGTGGCCCGGGTCTCCTACTACTCCCCCTACTCGGTCGCCGAGCACGCCTGGACGCTGGCGCTGGCCGTCAACCGCCGCCTGATCCGCTCGGTCAACCGGGCCCGCGAGTTCGACTTCCGCCTCGACGGGCTGATGGGCCGCGACATCCACGGCATGACGGTCGGCGTGATCGGCACCGGCAAGATCGGCGAGTGCTTCACCCGGATCGCCGCCGGCTTCGGCACCACCCTGCTCGGCTGGGACGTCTCCCCCAACCCGCACTGCGAGGCGCTCGGCATGACGTACGTCGAGAAGGACGAGCTGCTGACCCGCAGCGACATCGTCTCGCTGCACGTCCCGCTGCTGGAGGCCACCCACCACCTGATCGACCGGGACGCGCTGGCGCTGATGAAGCAGGACGCGATCCTGGTCAACTCCTCGCGCGGCGGCCTGGTCGACGCCGCCGCGCTGGTGGAGACGCTGCGCGCGGGCCGGCTGGCCGGCGTCGGGCTGGACGTGTACGAGGAGGAGGCCGACGTGTTCTTCACCGACCGCTCGGTGCAGGGCATCGCGGACGACGTGCTGGCCCGGCTGATCTCCTTCCCGCAGGTGCTGGTCACCTCCCACCAGGCGTACTTCACCCGCACCGCCGTCGGCCAGATCATCGACGCCACCGCCCGCAACGTGGCCGACTGGGCGGCAGGGCGCACCAACGAGAACACCCTCGTCCCCGCCGAGCAGTGACGGGCCCGGCGGCCCTCGTCCCGGGGGCGCTGGCGAACGATTCGTAAGCGCCGCCTAGGCTTGGGTCCGAACGAAACGAAACCGGAGCAAACCGGACCCGGCCCCACCGGGCCCGGCGGGCGCCGGAAGGGACCACACCGGCACCGCGGACCTGCGCGGCGCCGCACGGCATGGACGAAAGCGGGGCCGCCCGATGGGCGACGGCATGGACGGCATGTCCGGGATGCACCACCACGGCGGGAGCCCACTGCCGAACTTCACCTTCTCGAACGCGATCGGCTGGTCGCCGGACTGGCCCTACCTGGCCTTCTGCGCGCTGCTGTTCGGCCTGTACCTGTTCGGGGCCGTCCGGCTGTGGCGGCGCGGCGACAAGTGGCCCGTCGGCCGGGCGGTCGCCTGGACGCTCGGCGTCGGCACGGTGTTCCTGGTCACCAACACCAGGCTCAACGACTACGGCATGGTGCTGTTCAGCGCCCACATGATGCAGCACATGGTGCTGTCCATGCTGTCGCCGATCCTGCTGCTGCTCGGCGCGCCGATCACGCTCACCCTGCGTTCGCTGCGGCCGGCCCGCAAGGGCAGCGGCCGGGGCCCGCGCGAGCTGCTGGTCGCACTGCTGCACAGCCGACTGGTCCGGATCGTCTCGCACCCCGCGTACACCCTGCCGGTGTTCATCGGCAGCCTGTACGGCCTGTACTTCACCCCGCTGTTCGACTGGCTGATGCAGTACCAGCTCGGACACCTGGGGATGATGCTGCACTTCCTCGCCGTCGGCCTGCTGTTCTTCTGGCCGATCATGGGCGTCGACCCCGGCCCGCACCGCCCCGGCTTCGTGATGCGGATGCTGGAACTGTTCATGGGCATGCCGTTCCACGCGTTCTTCGGCGTGGCCGTGATGATGGCCTCCGGGCAGCTGGTCACCAGCTTCACCTCCGAGATGGCCCCGCCCGGCACCAACCTGCACGCCGACCAGCAGCTGGCCGGCGGCATCACCTGGGCGTTCGGCGAGATCCCGACCGCGATCGTGCTGATCGCCCTCACCCTCCAGTGGGCCAAGTCCGAGGAGCGCCAGGCCCGCCGCCGCGACCGCGCCGCCGACCGCGACGGCGACGCCGAGCTGGCCGCGTACAACCAGTACCTGGCCTCGCTGAACAAGCGCAGCGCCACCAGCTGAGCCGCACTTCTCGAATCCGCCTCGAATCCGCCTCGGAGCTCCTCCGGGGCGGATTCGCCGTTTCCGGGCCGCCTCCCGGCGGGCCGTCCTCCGGGCTCAGCCGATGCCCTGGCGGTCGGGGCGCAGCGCGAAGGCCCGGTTGCGTTCGTCCGGGACGGCCTCGGCGACGGCGTGCTCCAGCAGGTCGCGCTGGAGCAGCAGGGGCGGCCGTCGCGGTTCCGGGGCGATCCGCAGCAGGTCGTCCAGGGCGGCGGCGAGGCGGCGGGTGACCTGGGGCTGGCCGGCGCCGCAGATCCGGATCTCGGTGAACGCCAGGTCCACCGTCGCCTCCCACCCGGGCACCGGCTGCACCAGCCGCACCGCGCCGTCCTGGTCGCGGTGGCGCAGTTCGCCCAGCTGGTGCGGGGCGAGGACGGCGAGCAGCTGGTGGATCCGGTCGAGGGCCTGGACGGCGGTGGTGGGGTCGTTGACGGCGGGCGACAGGGCGCGCACGGCGATGTCGGCGAGTTGGCGGAAGCCGAAGCTGAGGTCCTGGTGCATGGTGCGGTCGACGCCGACGTTCAGCGCGGTGGTGATCCAGCCGGGCCGGGGCGGGGTGCCGCCGGCGACGACGACGGTCGGGGTGCCGGGTGCGATGAAGTCGCCGATCCGGGGCACCAGGTGCAGCACCGCGCCGTGCCGCCGGGCCACCCGTACCAGGCGGCGGATGTTGACGTCGCGCAGCACGCCGGCCCGGCCCTCGTGCAGCAGGGTGGGGCCGGAGGCGACGGGCTCGGCGGGGTCGTCGGCGCTCTTCGGCGCGGGGGCCAGCCACCGGTAGGCGAGCAGCACCTGCATCGACTCCCGGGTGACCCGGTCGATCACGTGCGGCACCCGCAGCAGTCGCAGCGTCGCCTGCACGTACAGCACGAACAGCGCCAGGCTGAGCAGCACCAGGGCGAGCGCCACCACCGTCGAGACGATCGGGACGGAGACGGCGCGCGCCGGGTCGGTGGTGTCGTCGTAGCCGAGCTGGACGAGCAGCGTGAAGACGAACGTCGCCAGGCAGGTGGAGAACGTGGCCTTGGTCAGGCGGCTGCGCACGTACAGGCGCAGCACCCGGGGGCTCATCTGGCCGGCGGCCATCTGGAGCGAGACCAGGGAGATGGAGAACACCACGCCGATGAAGGTGAGCATCGCGGAGCTGACGGTGGACACCACGCTCTTGGCCGCCGACGCGAACGACAGCAGGGTGTCGGTGGTCTGTTCGACGGTGGCCTGGGCGAAGATCTCCCGGTCGAGCAGGTCGGTGAGCCCGGACAGCAGGACGGCGCCGGTGCACGCCAGCAGCGGCGCGAACCAGAACGACTCCCGCAGGTGTTCCCGCAACGGCGACAGGGCCCGGTAGCGCGGCCGCCGGCCCCGGCCGCTGTGCTGCTGCTCGCTCATTCCGCCAGGCTAGGGCCTGTCCGGCCGGTCCTGTCGGATCAGCGCGGGGGGCGTGGGGCGGTGCGTTCGTGGATGGGGCCGCCGGGGATGTACCAGCCGGTCTTCTTGCGGACGGCGGGGCTGGGGTCGTCGGTGTGGGCCGTTTGCAGGGCGGTGAGGGCGCGGGGGTCGGTGTGGGCGAACTTGCCGACGAGTTCGGCGGCGTAGGCCCTGGCCCGGGGGTCGGGGTCGGCGGCCAGGTGGCGCAGGGCGGGGGCGAGGACGCGGTCGGCGCCCGGGGCGCAGGTGTCGCCCTTGCAGCGGTCGCAGGCGAGGGCGTGGAAGGCGGCGATGCGGACGCGGGCGTCCGGGTCGTCGGCCATGGCGATCAGCCGGTCCATGGAGTCGGTGTCGACGAGGTGGTCGAGGAGGCGGCAGCAGCCCTCGCGGACGGCCGCGTCCTGGTGGGACAGGCCGGCGCGGATGGCGCCGAGCGCGTCGTCGGCACGGCGCAGCAGCTCGCGGTGGGCCGCCACGGCGCGCTGCGGGTCGCCCAGGCACGCGACCAGGGCTTCGTTGTCGGTCCTGACGAATCCGAGCACGCGCCCAGTGTCGGACCGTGTCCCGGTGCCGGGCAACGGTTTTTCCGGGGGCCGTGCGGCCGGTCAGCCCGCCGCGTCCAGGACGTCCAGCAGCGGGGCGGCGTCCGCGCCGTCGGGGCCGCTGAGGCACAGGCGGTCGGCCAACTCGCCGTAGCGGCGGTGGAGTTCGCGGGCGACGGTGGCGGCCTCGCCGGTCAGGGCGAAGGTGTTCAGGACGGTGTCGTCGATCAGGTCGCCCATCTCCTGCCAGCGGCCGCGCACCGAGAGGGGGTGGAGTTCGTCGTGCAGGGCGCCCCAGCCGTGGGTCTCCAGGACGGGGCGGTAGGCGGGGGTGGAGGCGTAGAAGGCGAGGCGTTCGCGGACCAGGCGCAGGTTGGTGCGGTACTCGTCCTCGTCGCGGCCGGTGGCGACCAGCACGTTGGCGACCACCTCGAACGGGCGGGTCGTCCAAGGGGCGTGCTCCGCCTCGGACTTGGCGCGGGCGGCGCGGACGGCCGGCAGGACGGCGGCGGCCAGGTGCTCGGGCGAGCCGAAGGGGTGGGCGAGGAAGCCGTCGGCGGCCGCGCCGGCGGTGGCGGTCATCAGCGGGCCGACGCCGGCCAGCAGCAGCGGCGGCGGCTCGAACGGCAGCGGGGCGGGCGCGAACACCGGGGTCATCAGGGTGTGCCGGTAGAACTCGCCCCGGAAGGCGAGGCGTTCGCCGCTCTGCCAGCTGTGCCAGATCGCCCGCACGGCGGCGAGGTACTCGTGCATGCGGGCGGCGGGGCGGTCCCAGGGCATGCCGAAGCGGCGGACGACGTGCGGTTTGATCTGCGTGCCGAGGCCGATCGCGGCCCGCCCGCCGGAGCTCTCGTGCAGGCCCCACGCCTCGTAGGCGAGCGTCATCGGGGTGCGGGCGAAGGCGATCGCGACGCCGGTGGCGAGGCCGATCCGCTCGGTCCGGTCGGCGGCGCGGGCCAGTTGCAGGAACGGGTTGTGCGTGGTCTCCGACAGCACGAACCGGCCGGCTCCGCGTTCCTCGGCGGCCCGGGCCAGTGCGGGCGCGGTGGCGGGCGACGGGGGTGCGGCGAGGTCGAGCTGCATGGGTGCGGGGCTCCTGCGGGCGGTGCGGGGGTGCGACGGGCGGGCAACCCCGATGCTATGCGGTGCGGGGGACGGCCCGTCAGGACGGCAGCACGAACGGCGACGGGGTGACGGAGGTGACCGTCCCGTCGGGCCCCACGGAGGGCGTCGGCTCGTCCGGGTCCCACGGGTTGACGCAGTCGATCACCACGGTGTCGCTCGTCCGGTCGAACCGCACCGTCGCCTCGCCGCGCGAGCTCACCAGCACCTCCGCGAGCTCCGGGGCGACCACCCAGGAGCCGCCCGTCGGGACGTACGGCGCGAGCGAGGCGGGCAGGCCCGAACCCCCCGGCATGTCGTCGGCGGCGAAGCCCGGCGCTTTCGCGGCCTCGGTGGTGCGCCCCGCCAGCAGCCGGTCGACCTGGCCGGGCTTCAGGTGCAGCACCGCGAACATCGGGTGCTCCTGGGACGGCACCAACTCCCGCTCCGAACCGGGCCAGTGCACCACCCACTGCGCGCTCTCCAGCTCCCCGAACCGGTGGAACCGCGTCACCATCGGCCCCAGGTCGGTGCGCAGCCCCGTGGTCTTCGAGGCGCCGACGACCGACGACCGGTCATGGGGCGTGCTGGTGGCACTGCCGACCGCCACCACCCCCAACGCCAGCCCGGCCACCAGCACGGCGCCCAGCACCATCGTCCGTCGTCGCACCGCGCATCCCCCTCGTCCGTCTCCCGGCCCCCATCCTGGCCAAGACCCGCCGCCCCGCTCGTCAGCTCGAAGGATGATCCGCCCGGCCGGTGTACGCCTGCGGGACGAGACCGGAGCGGCGGTCAGGAACGGGAATCTCTCGCGGCGTCGACCTGGGAAGAGCCTCGGAAGCCGACCGCGCTGCCCGGCGGGCGCGCCGACGAGCAGCGCTGCGCCGACCCGGCACGGGTACTCGCTCGCCGAACGGGCCGGCGTCGGCCGTCCACCGGCGCAGGCGGCGCAGGGCACGAGGCGGACGATCCGTGGCCGCCGTCCGCCCGACGGCTTCCTGCACGCCGGTGGCGGCGCGGACATGCGCATCTCGATCGTCTGCGACAACTACTCTCCGCACCTGACGATCACCGCCCTGCGCTACTTCGCTCTCGCCGGCACCGACCACGCCAGTCACAAGGAGCAGGGCAGCATGATCCGCCGCTACATCATCTGGCGAAACAAGAACGCTGCCGATCAGCGCCTACGCGAAGTGGTTACCAGGGCGAACGTCGCTTGACGCAGGGCCAGCGCCGCATCGTGACGCCGTCCCCTGTCAGCTACTGCGCACGGCCGTCGTCGAGTCCGGCGATGACTCTGACGTCCGCTTCGGACATGTCCAGGATCCCGGCGATCAGGCGGGCCTGTAGCAGATTCGGGTTGTGCCCGTCGCGGAGCATGCGGATGGTGGACATCGCCAGTCCGGCGGCCATGGCCATGTCCTTGACCGGAATCCCGCGCAGGTCCATCAACCCGGTGAGCATCCGTCCGAACGGATGCGGCTCCGACTGCCCGGCAGGGGCAACGGCCGGGCCGATCACAACGTCACCGATCTTGGCCTGGAAGCGGATCAGCCGGTCGCCCGTGAACCCGACCTTCGCGACGAACGGCAGGCTTTCGCCGTTGCCGGAGGCGACCGTTCCCGGGATCGACACCTCGGTGAACCTCACGGCGGGATCGCAGAGGTGATCCCCAGTCTCCGCGGGAAGTCCCGGCTGGACGCGGTCGACTCTCCAGTCGCGGTTCCACCACGAAAGGTCCTGCAGCACCTCGTTGAAGAAGGGCGGCAGGACGGTCATGTCCACCGGGTCCGGAGGATGCTTCTGACCTACCCATATGACACCGGGCCAGTACCTCAGTGCCGCGATCACGTCCGCTGTCAGCACGCGGTTGGCAGTCTCCACGGCCACACTCTCCCCCAGTCGACGGAGCAGTCTCCCATGACCGGGCAAACGTTCAGCACCGCGGAGCACGCTCGGTCACTTCCGCGCCGGAGCGATGACCAGCGCCGAGTGAAGCCGACCCCGCCGAACTCCTCGGGCATCGGAGCGGGCAGGTGGCCGTACGGCGGGCGGGAGCCGCGCCGACGAAGCGGCATCCTGCGCGTAGCGGCTTGCGCGCCGCTGACGCGGTCACTGATTCGACCGTGCCTCGAACTGGGCGGCGTGCGCCAGCATGAACAGTTGCAGCTCCGCCACGGGGTTGCGGAAGTCGAAGACCCGCCGCCCCCGCCAAGGCCCTCGGCGAGGACGAGTACCGTGCGGTGCCGGCGGGCCCAGTCGGCGAGGGCGGACATGTGGCCGGATCCGCGGTTCGCCGGCTACGCGATCGCACGCCACGCGCTGACGCTCGGGGCTGGTCGTCTCGTCGGTGAGGACGGAGAGCCGGACGCGCCGGACACCCCGAAGCGTCCCGGTGAAGACGGGTCCGGACATGTGGACGTCTTGCGTGCTCCTCCTGGGGAGCCCAGGCTCCCTGGTGACCGCTTCCGAGCCCCCGGCCAGGACGGACGTTTCCGCCATCTCTCGCACTCCAGAACCTGGAGTTCCGTGCGTTGGCGAGCCGGAGGCCTTCTGCCCGTGCATTCTCCGCTGTGTCAGGGCCTGCTCCGATCCGGGCGGCCGCTGGGCGGGCGGGAGTTGGACTCGGCCGGGGGTGGTTGGGGGGCGGCTGGCATGGTGGGTCCATGGACACTGGAGCAGGGGCCGGCGGCCGGTGGGACGGGGCGATTGCCGGGCTGGTCGTGAACCCCGCGCTGCCGGGGCCGATGGTGCGGCGGCTGTTCGCCTGGCGGCGCGGGTGGGGAGAGGTGGCGCGGCGTCCGGATCTCACCGAGGACGTGATCGCCGAGATCGTCGCGACCGACGACGAGTGGCTCCTGCACGGGCTGGCGCTCAACCCCCGGCTGCCGGACCGGTTTCGCCTGCGGTTGGCCGCCCACCGGGACGCGTCGGTGCGGGACGCGCTGGTCGCCCAGGCCGGGTCGGCGCCCCGGGCGGTGCTGGAGCGGCTGGTCGACGATCCCGATCCGGCGGTCCGCAAGTCCCTGGCCGAGCACGCGCACACCCCGTCCGACCTGCTGGAACGCCTTGCCGCGGACCCTGATCCGGCGATCCGTGCCGCGCTGGCGAAGCACTGGACGCAGGCGCCGGAGGCCGTCCGGCGGGCGCTGTTGACCGACGGTGCGGCGGAGGTGCGCGCCGCGGCCTGTTCGACGTACTACGCGCGGCTGTCGCATCCGGTGCCGCCCCCGGACCTGGTGCCCGCGCTGCTGGCGGACCCGGAGACCCGGGCGGGGGCGGTGGTGCACGCGGTGCTCGACGCGGCGGCGTTCCGGCGGTTGGCGGCGGACCCGGATCCGCAGGTGCGCGCCGAGCTCGCCCGGCATCCCGACCTGCCGCCGCCGCTGCGGGACGCCCTCGCCGAGGATCCGGCGTTGAGCGTCCGGGTGAAGGTCTTCGCCCGGCCCGACACGCCGGAGGCGCTGCGGGCGCGGATCCATGCGGCCGTCCACGCGTTGTCGCGTTCGCTGCCCGATCCGGACCTCGACGCGGACGACCGCACGCTCACCCAGTGGGTCGCGGACTGCTTCGCCCCCACGGAGCTGCGGATGCTGTACCTGCCCTGGGTGTCCGCCGATCCGCTGCCGCACGTCGACTCGCCGCATGTCTGCTTCCGCGTCTCGGCGGCCGCCGCCGGGCCCGACCTTCCCGCCGGGGCGGTGGCCCGACTGCTGGACGACGAGGAGGAGTTGGTGCGGCTCACGATGGCGCACGCCGCCCCGCACCTGGTGGATCCCGCGACCGCCGAACACATCGAGCGCCGCTACCGCCCGCGTCGCGACAAGTTCACCTTCTGGTGGGACAGGGCGCAGGTGCTGACCTTCCCCGCGGAGTACCTGCGCCGCTTCGCCACCGATGCCGAGGCCCGGATGCGCTCGCTCGCGCCGCGCGATCCGGACCTGCCCGGGGAGCTCGCCGAGCAGTTGGCGGCCGACCCCGAGGCGCGCGTGCGGCAGGCCGTCGCGGGGCACCGCAACCTGCCCGCCCCGGCGCTGGTGCGGCTGCTGTCCGACTCGTCGGAGCAGGTCGCGAAGGCGGCCGGCGCGTCGCCGTTCCTGCCGGTGGAGGAGATGGAGCGGCTGCTGTCCGACTCGTCGGAGCAGGTCGCGAAGGCGGCCGGCGCGTCGCCGTTCCTGCCGGTGGAGGAGATGGATCGGCTGCTGGCCCGGGCCGGGCTGTAGTCGCGGGCGGTGTGCGCGCCGCCGGCAGCCTGCGGGGTGGGGACGGTGTCACGGGGCCCCGTGGGCGCACAGGGCGTCGTCGACCAGTTTGTTCTCGGCCTCGGCGATGCGGGTGATGTCTTCGGGGGAGGCGAGGACGACGCCGGAGAGGGAGGCGGTGACGGTGCGGCGACCGTCGGCGGTGGTGCCGGTGGCGGTGATCCAGCCGGCGTCGCCGCCCTCGTGGCCCCAGTAGACGCCGCCGCAGGTCAGGGGGCGGGAGAACAGGCCGAGGCCGTCGCGGGCGCCGGGCATCAGCTGTTCGAAGTCCGGGCCGACGGGCACGGTCTCGCGCATCTGCGCGAGTTGGGCGGGCGGGAGCAGGCGGCCGCCGAGCAGGGCGGTGAGGAAGCGGTCGAGGTCGGCGGTGGTGGAGACCAGGCCGGCCTCGCCGTTGGTGCCCGCGCCGACCTGTTCGGTGACGTCCACCAGCGGGCCGCCGTCCTGGAAGCGCTGGTAGGTGGCGGCGTGCGGCTGCGGCAGGGTGGGGGTGGCGGTGCCCGGCCAGGAGGTGTGGTCGAGGGCGAGCGGGCGCAGGATGCGGTCGCGGACCTCCTGGTGCCAGGGGTTCCCGGTGGCCCGCTCGATGATCATGCCGAGCAGGACGTAGCCGGTGTTGTTGTAGCTCCAGGCGGCGCCGGGCGCGAAGTCCGGCCGGTGGGCCGTGGCCCGGGCGACGGTCTGCGCGGCGGTGACGCTGTCGTTGCGGTGCTGCTGGAAGTCCTCGGCGGAGGTGTGGTCGGGGTAGTCGTCGTGCAGGCCGGAGCGGTGCTGGAGCAGGTCGCGGACCGTGATCGCCCGGCCGTCGTTGCCGTTGCCGGACACCACGCCGGGCAGCCGGCTCTCCACCGTGTCGTCCAGCGCGAGCCTGCCCTCGGCGACGAGTTGCAGGACGACGGTGGCGACGAAAGTCTTGGTGACGCTGGCGATCCGGAAGTGGCCGTCGACGGGCACCGGCTGCTTCGTCGTCAGGTCGGCGACCCCGGCGACGGCGGTCGCGTCCGGGCGGTCGGGGGCGGTGAGGCGGGCCTGCACCCCGGTGACGCCGAGTGCGACGAGGGCGTCGGCGTCGCGCTGGAGCAGGGTGGGCGGGGTCCGGTCGGCGGCGTTCGCGACCAGCAGGCCGGCGGTCAGCGCGCCGGCGGCGAGCGCGGCCGACAGCACGGTGCGACGGCGGCGGGAGGCAATTCGCGGGTTCTTCATGGCGGTTGACGCTAGGCGCGGACGGGGCGCGCGGTCGGTACCCCGTGCTGGTGGGAAAACAGGGCAGCTGGCTGTAGTGCGGCGCGCGGTGACGATCACTCAGACTTGTCCGAATGAACGATCACGGGGACGGCCGGCTGTCGGGGTTGTGGCGCGGCCTGGGGTATCTGCTGGGCGGGCTGGCCACGGGCGCGGCCACCCTGGTCGCGCTGCCGGTGCTGCTGGCGGTGCCGGCGGCGGGGCGCGCCTGGGCGTCCTGGCACCGGCGGCGCGCGGACCGGCTGCTGGGCGCGCCGCCGTCCGGGCCGGTGCGGGTCGGCGGGTGGCGGGTGCCGGCGTGGGCGGCGGTGCACGCCGTCGGCGGACCGGCGTTCGGGCTGCTCGCCGTGGTGTGCGCGGGCAACGCGCTGAGCACCGCCGTCACCGTCCCGCTGTGGTGGGCGCTGCCGCCCGGCACCCGCGCGGGCGGCTTCGCGCTCGGCTTCCGACTGACCGGCTGGGCAGGCGCGTTGACGCTCGGCGTGCTGCAGTGCCTGGCCCTGGCGGCGTCGACGTACGCGCTGGCGCCCGCGCTGGCGCGGCTGCACGCCCGGCTGTGCGTGGCGCTGCTGTCGCCGTCGGCGGCCGAGCGGCTGGCCCGGCGGGTGGCGAAGCTGACCGAGACGCGGACCGGTGCAATCAACGCGCACGGCGCCGAACTGCGGCGCATCGAACGGGACTTGCACGACGGCACGCAGGCCCGGCTGGTGGCGATCGCGATGCGGCTCGGGGTGGCCCGTGAACTCCTCGGCGACCGGCCCGAGTCGGTCGCCCGGCTGCTCGCGGACGCGCAGCAGGGCACCGAGGACGCGATGGCGGAGCTGCGGGCCGTGATCCGGTCGATCTACCCGCCGATCCTCGCCGACCGGGGCCTGGCGGGTGCGCTGGCCGCCCTGGCGGCGGGCGCGGCGATCCGCACCGAGCTGTCGGTCGAGCCGCTCGGGGACGTCCCGGCGGCGGTCGAGGCGGTGGCGTACTTCACCGTCGCCGAGGCCCTCACCAACGCGGCCAAGCACAGCGGCGCGGCCCGGACGGGAGTCCGACTCGGGCGGGACGGAGACCTGTTGACGATCCGGGTCAGCGACGACGGGGTGGGCGGGGCGGACGAGTCGCGCGGCACCGGCCTGGCCGGGATCCGGCACCGGGCGCTGGCGCTGGACGGCACGGTGCGCGTGCACAGCCCGGCGGGCGGGCCGACCGTGATCGAGGTGGGGCTGCCGTGCGGGTCGTGATCGCCGAGGACAACGTGCTGCTGGCCGGCGGGCTCGAACTCCTGCTCACCGCCACGGGTTTCGAGGTCGCCGCCATCGCCGGGGACGCGCCGGGCTTCCTCGCCGCCGTCGCCGAGCACCGGCCGGACGTCACCGTCGTCGACGTCCGCCTGCCGCCGGACTTCCGCGACGAGGGCATCCGCGCCGCGATCAGGGCCCGCCGGCGGCACCCCGGGCTGCCGGTGCTGGTGCTCTCCCAGTACGTCGAGCGGCAGTACGCGGGCGAGCTGGTCTCGGACGGGCGCGGCGGCGTCGGCTACCTGCTCAAGGACCGGGTCGGCCGGGTCAGCGAGTTCGTCGACGCGCTGCGCCGGGTGGCCGCCGGCGGCACGGTCATGGACCCGGAGGTGATCGCCCAACTCCTCACCCGCCCGCCCCACGACCCGACCGCCGCCCTCACCCCGCGCGAACGCGAGGTCCTCGCCCTGATGGCCGAGGGCAAGGACAACGCCACCATCGCCACCCGCCTGGTGATCACCGACAACGCCGTCCACAAGCACATCGGCAACATCTTCACCAAGCTCGGCCTCTCCCCCACGGACAGCGGCCACCGCCGGGTCCTGGCGGTCCTCAGCTACCTGAGCCGCCAGTGAGAGGGGCTCCGCGACGGATCGGTGGCGGCCGCAAGGGAGGGCGCGGACCCGAGGACCGGCCGCGGGGGCCGGTGAGCCGGAACAGCGGGGAGCGCCAGGCCGCCACACACCTGCCCGCTGCGAGCCGGGCATCGTGGGCGGAGTTCACCCGCTCGGCCGAAACGGCGGAGGCCGGGGGCGGCGGGGGCGCGGCCGGGCCGCCGTCGGCGCAGCCCGCCGGGCGCGGCAGCGGGCCGAGGGCCTGCGCCGGACACGACCACCACCGGGTACGCGGGGCTCGGCCGTGGAACACACCGACCGGGACAGCGGGACGGCCGCGTGCCGCGCGCCCGCTCGCCACCGGTGGGCCTGTTGCAGGCCGCTGGGCGCGGCGGGGCAGCCCGGGCCCGATCCAGGCACGACCACTGCCCTCACCACACGCCGCCCCGCGCCGAACTGCCGGGCCCGAGTCGGCGCAAGCACCCTGAACGCCGCCGGAAGCCCGGGGCTCGACGCCGGGCGCGACCACCGAACGCCCGTCCGCCGCTCGGGAGAGCCCGGTGCCGACCTGCCTGCCTTCGCCGGCGGCAACCGTCAGGGGCCGACCGGGAGGAGGGTGCCGTTGGTGAGGTGGAGGAGCTCGGCGGCGGTGGTGGGGAAGACGGTGTGGGGGGTGCCGGCGGCGGCCCAGACCTGGGGGTATTCGGTGAGGGCCTGGTCGACGACGGTGGGCAGGGGGCGGGGGTGGCCGGTGGGGGCGACGCCGCCGATGGCCTGGCCGGTGGCCTCGCGGACCTGCTCGGGGGTGGCGCGGCGGAGCGGGCCGCGGCCCCAGCGGGCGGCGAGGGCGGCGGTGTCGACACGGTGGCGGCCGCTGGTGAGGACGAGGACCGCTTCGCCGTCGGAGTGGAAGACCAGGCTGTTGGCGATCGCGCCGACCTCGCAGCCGAGGGCCTCGGCGGCCGCGGCGGCGGTGCGGGCGGCGTCGTCGAGCACCCGGACGGCGCCGGTGAGGCCGGCCGCGGCGAGCGCGTCGGCGACCTGGGTGCTGCGGGCCGGCAGTGCGGTCGGTTCCATCAGGGCCTCCCGTGGGGCGCGGTTCGATCAGGCGTTCCATATATGGAACGTTCCGTTTGTGGAACGATAGCCCTCATGCAAGCAGCGGATCAACCGGTTTCGCCCAGCGCCGACCTCGCGGCGCGCATCGGCCTGCGCCTGCGCGAACTGCGCACGGCGAGCGGCCTGTCGCTGTCGGAGCTGGCCCGCCGTTCGGGCGTCGGCAAGGCCACCCTCTCCGGGCTGGAGGCCGGCTCGCGCAACCCGACCCTGGAGACGCTGTACGCCCTGACCACCACCCTCGGCCTGCCGCTGAGCGCCGCCCTGCGCGAACCGGAGGCGGCCGGCCGCGACGCCGCGCTCGGCCGGTCGGCCGCCGTCTCGGGCCGGGTGCTGGACGCCGTCCTGCTGGAGCGCTTCGAGGACGCGGCGGCGGTGACCGAGACCTACCGGATCCGGATCCGCCCGGGCGCGGTGCAGCGTTCGGCGGCGCACACCCCGGGCACCGTGGAGCACCTGCTGGTGCTGTCGGGCACGGCCGAGGCGGGCGGCGCGACCGTCGGGCCGGGCGGCCACCACAGCTGGGCGGCGGACGTCCCGCACAGCTACGAGGCGGTGGCGGAGAAGGTCGAGGCGGTGCTGATAGTCCGTCATCCCAGGCTCTGACCGTGCCGGTTGCGCACGCCGGAGGCCATTGATCGACATCGCCCCGCGTGGCATTGTCCTCTCACACCCCGTGGCCGACCGGCCCCGCAGCGTTGGGAGATGAGCGCATGAGCACGCACAGCCCGTGGACGGCCCGGACGGTGGCCGGGGCCGGAGTCGAACTGCACTGCCGGGACTGGGCGGGCGCGGCCGACGCGCGGCCGGTGCTGCTGCTGCACGGCCTGGCCGGGCACGCGGGCGAGTGGGCCGCGCTGGCGGCGGCGCTCGCCCCGGCGCACCGGGTGGTGGCCGTGGACCAGCGCGGCCACGGCGGCTCCACCCGCCGCCCGGCGGACCTCGGGCGGGACGCGTACGTGGCGGACGTGCTGGCGGTCGCGGACGCGCTGGGGCTGGAGCGGCCGCTGCTGGTGGGGCAGTCGCTGGGCGGGCACACCGCGCTGCTGGCGGCGGCCGCGCACCCGGGCCGGTTCGCGGGCGTGGTGCTGGTGGAGGCCGCGGCGGGGTGCGCGCCCGACGCGCCGGCCGAGATCGGCGGGATGCTGGCAGCCTGGCCGCTGCCGTTCGCGGAGCGCGCCTCGGCGGTCCGGTTCTTCGGCGGCGGGCCGCTCGGCGAGGCCTGGGCGGACGGCCTGGAGCGGCGCGCGGACGGCTGGTGGCCGCGGTTCGACCCGGAGGTGATGGTGGCCGCGCTGGCCGAGAACGCCGTCCGGGAGCGCTGGGAGGACTGGGCGGGCGCGGCCCACTGCCCGGCGCTGCTGGTGTTCGGCCAGCACGGCATCGTCCCGGCGGCCGACACGGAGCGGATGCTGTCGCTGCGCCCGGACGTGCACGCGGCGAGCCTGCCCGGCACCGGGCACGACGTGCACCTGGAGCAGCCGGCCGAACTGCACCGCCTGGTCGCGGAGTTCCTGCACGCGCTGCCCGCCTGAAACGCCCCGGACCCCACCGGCACGGGAGACCGGTGGGGCCCGGGGCGGACGGGGGTCAGCGCACGGCGTACGCGTCGGTGACGGTCTGCGTCACCTTCGCGCCGTCCGCCGAGCCGAGGGTGATCCGCAGGCTGACGTGCCGGCCGGAGGCGCCCGCGTGGTCGAGGACGGCGACGTGGTCGGCACCGACGGCCGCGTCCGTCCAGGTGGCGCCGCCGTCGTAGGAGTAGGCGAGCGCGGCGGTGGTCAGCGCGCCGGGGGTGTAGCCGTTCTGGCCGGTGGCGGAGAGCGCCGCCCGCACCGGTCCGGCGGCGACGGTGTTGTCGCCGTCGAGGTCGATCCGGTAGTCGGGGAACAGCAGCGGCAGCGACTGCGAGTACGCGGCCGGGTCGGTCGCCGAGCGGAAGCCGAACTCGGTGCGGACGGCGGTGGAGCGCTGCCACAGGTCGCGGTGGTACAGCCGGGACTGGTCGAGCACCAGGGTGTAGTCCGCGGCTTCGGCCGGCAGCTGCCAGACGAACGCGGGGCCGAACCAGGAACGGCCCAACGAGGTTCCGCCGCTGAGCAATTCGACCGAGGCCGCGTCGCCGAAGTAGGCCTGGCTGCCGGTGTGGTCGGCGTTGCCGTCGCCCCACAGGGTGCCGGTGAAGTCGACGCCGAGCAGGTCGGCCTGGCGTTCGCCCACCAGCAGCGCGGAGCCGTCGGCGGCACGCCCGGCGGTGGGCCGCAGCACGCCCCGGTACCACTCCTCGGTGCGCCGCTGCCCGGCCTGGTAGCGGCGCGGCAGGTCCTGCATGAACTCGGTGAACGGCCAGCTGCTCTGCCCGTCGTGCAGCCAGGTGGTGTCGTCGCCGGCGGTGTAGTACGCGGTGCGGCTGGACGGGGTGGCGACCAGGCCCTGCGCGACGGCGGTGCCGCCGTACGGGTTCCACGGGCGCTGGATGCTCAGGTAGTCGCTCATCCGCACCGGCGTCCCGGTGGAGTGCCAGTTCTCGGTGACGGTGGCGAGGTCGCGGTCGCGGACGGTGTGGCGCTGCTTGCCGCCGATCGAACCGGCGTCGTGGAACGCCAGGTTGTACACGTAGGGGCTGTCGGCGGCGGAGGTCCAGCCGAGGGTGACGGCGCCCTTGCCGAGGGCGGCCCTGAGCGCGGCGGCCTGCTCGGAGGTGATCGGCAGCACCGGCGCGTCGAGGCTGACGTCGTTCTTGCCGAACACGCCCGGACTCTGCCGGTAGGTCAGCACGCCGACCGCGCCGGCGTCCTTGGCGTTGGTGGACACCACGCGCTGCGAGGTGCCGTCGTCGGGGACGAGCACCAGCTTGCCCCGGACATCGGCGGCGGCCAGGTCGGCCGGGTCGGCGCTGGCGGCGCTGGCGAGCAACGCGCTTCCGGCAGCGGGCAGTTGGGCCTCGGCGGCGAACTGCGCGTAGTGCGGCTCCAGGGTGAGTCCGGCGCCCTTGAGCACCACCTCGGGGGCGGCCATCCGCAGGTAGCTGCCGAACTCGAAGCCGCCGGTGCGGGCCTTGCCGGAGCCCCAGGCGGAGAGTTCGACGGGCAGCACGCCGGTGCGCACGCCGCTGGAGTCGACCCACTTGTCGCCCCACCAGCGGCCGAGTTCGAGGGCCGCGCCGCGCACCTGGAGGTCGCGGTCGGCCTGCACCTCGATGCGGCTCGCCCGGCGGGCGTCCAGGGTCAGGACGGTGTCCTTGCCGAGCTGGAGCTCGGGCATGGCGAGCGCGGTGACGGCGGTGATGCCCGCCTCGCCGGTGGTGTCGCGGTGGTCGGGGGTGACCACGTAGCCGCTCAGCGAGTAGCTGCCGGGGCGCAGCCGGTAGACGATCTCGCCGTTGGCGTCGGGGGCTTGCCGGGTGCCGGTGGCCTGGCCGAGGTCGACCATGGTGATGCTGGTGCCGTAGTCGGCGGAGGTGGCGGGCCGGCCGTCGCGGTCGATCAGTTTGACCCGGACGGCGAGGGTCTCGGGTTCCAGGTAGGCGTTGAACGGGGTGGAGACGGTGCTGCCGTCCTCGGCGGTGGCGAGCACCCGGCCGGTGAGGTCGCCGTACTGGCCGCCCGTCAGCTTCACGCTCGGGTCGAGGGTGAGCGGCACCCGCACGGTGGCCCCGGGGGCGACGGTGATCCGGTCGGCGCCGAGCTTGACGGCCTTCGACTTGACCGCGGACTCGTCGTCGCCGTCGGTGCGCTGCACGGCGAGCCGCAGCGTGACGGGCCGCTCGGAGGTGTTGGTGTACGGGAGTTGGACGGTGCGGGTGTCGGACGGGCGCTGCGGCCAGGCGAAGTCGCCGAAGCCGACGGCGGGGGCGCCGAGCACCCGCTGCGTGGTGGCGACATCGGCGCGCAGCCGGCCGGCGCCGGTCTGCTGGACGTCGCCGGGGACGGTGGCCAGCGCGGAGGACACCAGGGCGGCCTTGAGCTGTGCGGCGGTCCACTCGGGGTGGCGCTGCTTGACCAGGGCGGCGCTGCCGGCGACCAGCGGGGTGGCCATCGAGGTGCCCGACATGGCGGTGTAGGCGTAGACCCCGCGTCCGCCGGCGGCGGCGCCCTTGACGTCGACGCCGGGTGCGGCGATCTCGGGCTTGAGGGTGTGGGTGACGGTGACGGAGCCGTGCGAGGAGAACGCGGCGGTGTTGTCCTTGCCGTCGACCGCGCCGACGGTGAGCACGGCGGGCGCGCAGCCGGGCGAGCTGACGGACTGGTACTGGCCGAGGTTGCCGGCGGCGACCACGAACAGGGCCTTGGACTTCTCGGCGAGGCGCTGCGCGGCGACCGACATCGGGTCGGTGCAGTCGGTGGGTTCGGGGGTGCCGAGCGACATCGAGACCACGTCGGCGCCGGAGTCGGCGGCCCACTGCATGCCGGCGATGATCTGCGAGTCGGTGCCGCTGCCGCCGTCGTCGAGGACCTTGCCGACCAGCAGCCGGGCCTGGTCGGCGACGCCGCGTTCCTTTCCGCCGGAGGCCTTTCCGGTGCCGGCGATCTCGGAGGCGACGAAGGTGCCGTGGCCGACGGCGTCGTGCACGTCCTCGTCGGGGGTGTCGGCGGTGAAGTTGCGGCGGGCGTCGACCTGTCCGGCGAGGTCGGGGTGCTGCTCGTCGATGCCGGTGTCGAGGACGGCGACCTTGACGCCCTTGCCGCCGAGGCCGGCGGCCCAGGCGGCGGGCGCGCCGATCTGCTTGGTCTCGGCGTCGTTGGCGGTGCGGACCTTGCGGTCCAGCCACACCTTGGCCAGTCCGTCGCGGCCCTTGCCGTCCGGGCCGACGAGCTGGTTCCAGGTGCGGGCGGCGTCCTGCTTGGCCGGGGCGAACGCGACGCCGTCGACGGCCCCCAGCCGCTTGGTCCCGGCGGCCTTGGCGCGGGCCTGCGGGCTGGCGTCGGCGGCCTGCGCGTCCCGGTAGGTGGCGATCAGCGGCAGCGTCTTCGCGCCCTGGTCGTCGTAGCCCTGGCGGAGCAGCCCGGTGACGTTGAACAGGGCGCGGTCGACGGTGCCGGCGGCGAGCGCGGCGGAGGCGTGCTGCGGGACGACGTACTGGTCGCCGTTCTCCTGCTGGGTGAACGTCAGCGGGACGTTGCCGTGTTCGTCGGGCAGCACGGTGACGGCGGTGCGGCCGTCGGCGCCGGTGGTGACCTGCACCCGGTCGCCGGTGATCAGGGTGACGGTGTGCGGCGCGGCGCTCTGACGCCCGGTCAGGACCTTGCCGGGTGCGGCCGGTTCGGCGGCGAGCGCCTGTTCCGTCGAGGTGAGCGTGCCGGTGGCGAGGAGGGCCGCCGCCACCAGTGCCATCGCGCCGCGTATGCGCGCCGTTCGTGTCATGAACGCCTCCAGCTGTCGGGTCATGGCCGGTGAGCCTGGCAGAAAACCGGGCTGACCGGTCATGATGTGCGCTGGCGGATCACCGCCCGGCGGCAAACCGCCACCGACCGTTCGGCGGCCGGGGGACGGGCCCGGGCGGTGGCCCTGAGCACGGCGGAACGGAGCGCGGATGCTGGCGGCGATAGGTCTGGACGAGCACGCCGAGCGGGTCTACACGCACCTGGTGGCCCACGGCCCGGCGACCCGCGCCGAACTGGCCGCCCGCTGCGGCCCCGTCCCCACCGGCTCGCTCGAAGTGCTCCAGGCCTGCGGGCTGGTCGCCCCCGACGCCGGCGGCCGCTACACCGCCGCTCCCCCGGCCGTCGCCCTGGAGGCGCTGCTCACCGGGCAGCGACACGCCCTGCGGGAGGCCGAGTTGACGGCCTCCACGCTCACCGAGGCCTACCGCTCCGCCACCTCGCGCGAGGGCCAGGCGCACCGCGACCTGATCGAGGTGGTCGCCGGGCGGGCCGCGATCAGCCACCGCGTGGCGCAGTTGCAGGCCGCCGCGGAGCACGAGCTCCTCGCCTTGGTGACGGGCCGTCACCAGGTGGTGGCCGCCGACGAGACCGGCGCCGAGTCGGCCGCGGTCGAGCGCGGCGTCGGCTACCGGGTGGTGCTGGAGCGCCGCGCGCTGGACGAACCGGGCGCCGCCGCGCCGCTGTTCGAGGCGATGGACCGGCAGCAGCAGATCCGGGTGGTCGAGCGCGTCCCGACCAAGCTGATCATCGCGGACCGCGCGCTCGCCCTCGTCCCGCTCACCGACTCCGCCAGTGACCCGGTCGCGCTGGTGGTCCGCGCTCCCGCGCTGGTCGCCCTCTTCGCCGCCCTGTTCGAGCAGACCTGGGAGTGGGCCCACCCGCTCGGGCGCACCGGCCCCGCCGTCGCCGTGGGCCCCGTCCCCGCCGGCGAGCCCGACGAGACCGACCGCCGCATCCTCGCCCTGCTGCTCTCCGGCGCCACCGACCCCGCCGTCGCCAAGCAGCTCAGCCTGGGCCTGCGCACCGTCCAGCGCCGCATCAGCCGCCTGATGTCGCTGGCCCGCGCCGACACCCGCATCCAACTCGGCTGGCAGGCCCACCGCCGCGGCTGGGTCGACTGACGGGCGGCGGCGGCGGGCTGATCAGTCGACCTCGACCTCGGCCTCGACCACGTCGGTGAGGGGGCGGTACTGGCCGTGGGCGTGGTCGAAGGTCAGCACCTGGCCGGTCTCCAGCTCGTAGACCCAGGCGTGCACGTTGAGGCGGCCCCGGGCGAGCGCGGCCAGGACGCTCGGGTGGGTGCGGAGGTTCTCGATCTGCACCAGGACGTTCTCCTGGACGCAGGCCTCCAGGCGTTCGGCGTCGGGCAGTTCGGCGTAGTTGTCCTCGACCAGGCGGCGGGTGGCTTCCGCGTGCACCAGCCACTGACGGGTCGCGGGCATCCGCTCCAGCGAGGACGGGTCGAGCAGGGCGGACATCGCGCCGCAGCGGGTGTGCCCGCAGACGATGACGTCGCGGACGCCCAGCGCCTCCACCGCGTACTCGACGGCCGCCGACTCCGCACCATGCGACGGGCCGTAGGGCGGCACCAGGTTGCCCGCGTTGCGCAGCATGAACAGGTCGCCCGGATCGGTCTGCGTCATCAGCGACGGCACCACCCGGCTGTCGGAGCAGGTGATGAACAGGGCCGACGGGTTCTGCCCCGCCACCAGGCTCTCGAACAGCTCGCGCTGCTGCCCGAACACGCCGCTCTGGAAGGCGTGGATGCCCTCGACGAGGTCCTTCAAGACGACTCCAACCGATCGAACCGAACCGCGAACGTCCCGCAACGTACCCCGACGGGGCGCGAAAGGGGCCATCCGGGGGCAACCGGGGCGTGTCCGGCGGCCGTCAGCGGACCGCTTCGGGTCCGACTTGGGCTGCGGCTTCGACGACTAGGGACGCCTGTGGAAAGCGCTCTCCCGGCCCGGGCCGAAGAGTCCGGCAGGGCGCGAAAGGGGCCGTTCGGGGGCAACCAGGGCGTGTCCGGCGGCCGTCAGCGGCCCGCTTCGGGTCCGACTTGGGCGGGGGCTTCGACGAGCAGGGAGGCCTGTGGAAAGCGCTCTCCCGGGCCGGGTCGGCGCACGCTGCGGGCCGTCTCGGAGAATCCGGCGGGGTGCGATAGGGGCCGTTCAGGGGCAACCGGGGCGTGTCCGGAGGCCGTCAGCGGCCCGCTTCGGGTCCGGCTTGGGCGTGGGCTTCGGCTTCGACCTCGACGAGCAGGGAGGCCTGTGGAAAGCGCTCGCCCGGGCCGGGTCGGCGCACGCTGCGGGCCGTCTCGGAGAGTCCGGCGGCGCGCAGCAGGGCCGCGAGGGTGTCGACGGGCCAGCGGTGGGCGGTGGTCACCTTGTGGTCGAACGGGACCGGCCGGTCGGTGTCGCCGAGCACGGGCTCAGCGCCGAAGAACCCGACCAGCAGGCGGCCACCGGGGGCCAGGACGCGGCGCAACTCGGCCAGCACGCCGGGGAGTTCGGCGGGCGGCAGGTGGATCAGCGAGTAGCGGGCGAGCACCGCCCCGAGGCTCGCGTCCGCGAACGGGAGGGCCGTCAGCGTGCCGCGCACGAACGCCCCGTCCGGGCGGGCCCGCCGCGCCTGCGCCAGCATCCCGGCGGACAGGTCGAGCCCGAACGCCCGCACGCCGAGCCCGCCCAGCAGCGCCGTCGCCTCGCCGGGCCCGCACCCGAGATCCCCCACCGGCAGCCCGCCCACGGCCACCGGCGGCGCGGCCACCAGCTCCCCGATGAGCCCCAACTCGTCCTCCCGCCCGGCGAGTTCGCCCTCGAAGAGGCTCGCGTACAACTCGGCCACCCCGTCGTACGCCGACCCGACCCCACCCTGCCCGTCCGCCATCGCCCATACCTCCCACCCGACGAAAGCGCCGAGCCTAGCCGCTCCCCGCCCGACCCTGCCGGATCCCCACCCGCGCCAGGGTCCGGACCGCCGCCCGACGACAGCACCGAACCCGACAACTGCCCGATCGACGCCCCCAGTTCCGACGTCGCACGGCTCGCCGGAACCCCCTGGGGCCCAGGCGCCTCCCGGCCCACCGGAGCCGAAGGCGACCGGTCCCACGTCACACACCCGACACGACCGGCCGGACAGACCCTGGCGGGCAACCCCCGGACAGCCGCCCGACGACAGCACCAAACCCGACAACTGCCCTATCGGCAGCCCCAGTTCCGACGCCGAACGGCTCGCCGGAACCCCCTGAAGCCACGCACCTCCCGGCCCACCCGAGCCGAAGGCGACCGGTCCCGCGTCGCACACCCGACACGATCGGCCGGCCTGACCAGCAACTGCCCGATCGACGCCCCCAGTTCCGACGTCGGACGGCTCGCCGGCGCTTCGCGGGCGCGCGTGCCCCAGCCTGCCGGAGGCCCGGGCGGCCCCGAAAACCGTTTGCGGGCGGCCGGGCCCGGTGGCCTAGACTCCGGCCGTGGCCATCGTTGCGAACTCTCGCCGATTTAGCGGCCCCCCGGCTCCCGATGGGTGCCGCTGGGGTCGGGTTTCGCCACGCCGGTAGCGCAGTTCGGCCGGGTGGGTCCGTCCCGGTCGGCGGGTCGTGCCCAGGGGCCGGGGGGTGTGTCGATTCCACCCTTTCCGCCGAGGCCCCCGGAGGCTCCGCCGTGTCCGTCCCCGTCACTCTCTCCGCCGATCAGCTCGCCCGTGATCTCGCCGTCCGCGACCTCACCGACCCCACCGCCGGCCCGCACGCGCTGCAACTGCTGGTGGAGCGCGCCGCCGAGGCGCTCGCCCGGCTCTGGTCCTGCCCGGTGCGCACGCATCGCGGTGAGCGGATCGTCACCGTCGCCGACAACTACGACCGGCTCAACTACCGCGCCGACGACGTCACTCGGGACGCCCGCTACACCCGCTACGTCGACGCCGGCACGATGCTGCGCAGCCACTCCTCCGCGCTCGTCCCGGGTGCGTTGCGCGCACTCGCGAGCGACGGCAGTGACGGCAGCGACAGCAGTGACGGCGATGTCCTGCTGGTCTGCCCGGGCCTGGTGTACCGCCGCGACAGCATCGACCGGCTGCACACCGGCACCCCGCACCAGCTCGACCTGTGGTACCTCACCCGGCGCCGACTCCCCACCTCCGCACGCGACTTGACGGAGATGATCGCCGCCCTGGTCGAGGCCCTGCTGCCCGGCGCGAGGTATCGCACCGAGGATCGCGTCCACCCGTACACCCTGGCGGGCCGGCAGCTGGACGTCGAGGCGGGCGGCGAGTGGGTGGAGGTCGCCGAGTGCGGGCTCGCGCACCCCGAGGTGCTGGCCGGGGCGGGGCTCGGCCCGCAGTGGAGCGGCCTGGCGCTCGGCATGGGCCTGGACCGGGTGCTGATGCTGCTCAAGGGCATCCCGGACATCCGGGTGCTGCGCTCCACCGACCCGGCCGTCACCGCCCAGTTGACCGATCTCGCGCCGTACCGCCCGGTCTCCGCGCTGCCCGCCGTCCGCCGCGACCTGTCCGTCGCCGTGGACCGCGCCGAGCTCGCGGAGGATCTCGGCGACCGCGTCCGCGACGCGCTCGGCCCGGACGCGGACTGCGTGGAGTCCGTCGAGATCCTCTCCAGCACCCCGTGCCGCGAGCTGCCCCCGCAGGCCCTGGCCCGGCTCGGCGCGCGTGCCGACCAGTGGAACCTGCTCGTCAAGGTCGTCCTGCGGCATCTGCACCGCACCCTCACCGACGCCGATGCCAACGCCCTGCGCGACCGCGTCTACGCCGCGCTCCACCAGGGCACTGCCCATCAGTGGGCGAGCTGATCAGGCCGCAGCGCCGCCACGACCAGGCCCTCCAGCGCCTCGCGCCGGGGGGCCTCGCCGCGCACCAGCCCGTCCAGCACCAGCCCGTCGAAGCCCGCCAGCAGGGTGAGCGCGCGGCCCTCGACATCGCGGACCCGGTGCGCGGCGAGGAAGCGCCGCACCGCGTCCCGGCCGGAGTTCTCGCGCGGCGTCAGGATGTCGCGCAGCTCCGGGTCGCGGACGCTCTCCAGCACGCAGGCGTACCGGGCGAGCGAACGCCGGCGCCCCTCCCCCGTCAGCCGTCGCTCGGCCAACTGTGCCAGGCCGCCCACGAGTTCGGCGGCGGTGCGCGGCCCGACCGCCTCGGCGGCGGCCGACTCCAGTTCCCGCTGGTCGAGTTCGACCAGCCGCCGGACGAGCGCGGTGAGCAGCGCGGCGCGGGTGCGGAAGTAGGCGGAGGTGGTGCCGTCGGGCAGGGCGGCGGCGCGGTCGACTGCGCGGTGGGTGAGGCCGCGCATGCCGTGGTCGGCGAGGACGCCGAGGGCGGCGTCGGCGAGCAGGGTGCGTCGGTCGGTGGCCATGGCTCCCATCCAACACCCTGCCGCGAGCTCGCCCGTTCGGCTGCGCTACCGTCGGTTTTCTACAGCTGTAGAAGACCTTGGGGGTTCGAGGTGCGCGGCAACGCGGTGGTGGTCGGTGGCGGAATCGGCGGGCTGGCGGCGGCGCTGGGCCTGCGACGGGTCGGCTGGGAGGTGACAGTGCTGGAGCGCTCCGCCGTGCCGGACGACGCCGGGGCGGCGATCTCGCTGGCGGCGAACGGCCTGCGGGCGCTGGACGAGCTGGGCGTGGGCGCGGCCGTCCGGTCGGCCTCGCGCGGGCAGTACCGGGGCGGCACCCGCACCCCGGACGGGCGCCTGCTGGCCCGGATGGACGGGGCGGCACTGGAGCGCGCGGTGGGCAGCCCGATCGTCGGCATCACCCGCGCCGAGCTGCACCGGCTGCTGCGGGCGGCACTCCCGGACGGGTCGCTGCGGATCGGCGTGCGCGCGCTGACCGTCGAGCAGGACTGGCCGACGGTCCGCCTGCGCTGCGCGGAGGAGACCTTGGACGCGGATCTGGTGGTCGCGGCGGACGGTGTCGGCAGCCGGCTGCGCGCCCAGCTGCTGCCGCAGCACCCCGGCCCGGCGGCCACCGGCACGGCGGTGCTGCGCGCGATCACCGAGCGACCGCTGGAGCTGGACGGGGACTTCGAGCTGACCTGGGGCGGCGGCGCGGAGTTCGGGCACATCGTGCTGCCGGACGGCCGGGCCGAGTGGCACGCCGTGCTGCCGCTGCCGCCGGGCACCCGCTTCGCCGACCCGACCGGCGAGCTGCGCGGTGACGCTGGCGGCCGCCGTCGCCGACGCGCCGGACCTGGCGTCCGCGCTCTCCCACTACGACGCGGTGCGCCGCCCGCGCGCCCAGGCCGTCGCCCGGGCGGCCCGGCAGGCGGGGCGGCTGGGGCAGGGGCTGTCGCACCCCCTCGCGGTGGCGGCCCGCAACACGGCGATGCGGCTGGCGCCGGCCGGGCCGCAGCTGCGGGCGATCCTGCGCCACCACGCGTGGCAGCCGCCCGGGCTCGCGTGACCGACGGACACCGCCCGGGCTCACGTGACCGACGGGCACCGCCCGGGCCGTCGAACAGGGCCACCGCGCCGGAGGCCACCACACCCTGGCCGCCGACAGCCGCGCGACGGGCAGCCGCAGGATCCGGGCCCCGGGGTGATCCCCCGCCGGCGCGACCCAAGGCCGCCCGGCTCACCCGGCCCACCCGGCCCGGCAACGCCGCGGCCGGACGCGATCCTCCCCGCCGCCCCGCCCGGCGGCCGGCCCGCCCTCGCGTCGCCGGGCGGGCCCGCGCTCGCATAGCCGGGCGCGCCATCGGGCACCTACCGGGGGACGGCACCGTCACCCCGACACTCCCCCGAGGAGGACCGCCGTGGCCCCGCAGAAAGCCCCGTCCGGCAACCCGAGCGGCATGGGCGGCGCTCCCCCGCCGCCGCCCGGGCCGGCCAACCCGCCGCCGCCGCACGGGAAGTGAGCGCCTACCGCAGGCGTGCGCCTACTGCAGGTGGCGGGCGACCCGCTCGCGCAGGGCGGCCCTGGTCTGCGGCCACTCGCTGTCGATGATCGAGAAGATCGCGGCGTCCCGCAGCCCGCCGTCCTCGCCGGGCACCCAGGAGCGCCCGGACTTGCGCAGCACGCCCTCGAACCGGGCGCCGACGGCGGCGATCGCGGCCCGCGAACGGGCGTTGCGCGCATCGGTCTTGAGGTCCACCCGGGCCACGTCCCACTGTTCGAAGGCGTGCTGGAACAGCAGCAGCTTCGCCTCGGCGTTGATGCCGGTGCCCTGCGCCGAGGCCGCCAGCCAGGTGAACCCGACCTCCACCGCGTACAGCACGTCGCTGTCCGGCAGCGTCCGGGGCTCCCAGTACGCCGTCACGCCGACCGCCCGGCCGCTGCCCACCGCGATCTGCGCGTACGGCGCGAGCCGCCCGTCCGCCGCCCGCGCGTGCTGCGCCTCGATGTACCCGGCCACCTCCTCGGGCTGCGGCACCCAGGTGAACCCGTAGCTGTCCCGGGCCTCCGCCACCGCCTGCGCCAACTGCTCGGCGTGGCGCTGCTCCAACGGCTCCAGCCGCACCAACCGCCCATCCAGCACCGGCCCTTCGAGTCGGTAGCCCATGCGCCGCTCCCCCTTCGCCCGATCGTCCTCGCGGGGCAGCCAACCGGCGACCACCGCCGACCGTCAACCGGGTTTCACCTGGCGGACCCGCACGCGTGGGGTCGGCGGGTCCGCCGGGGGCGAACGGTCAGGCGTCGGGGGTGAGTTGGGCGAGGGCGTCGAGGAGGGCGGTCTCGGCGGCGGCCTTGTCGAGGCCGAGGCCGGTGAGGACGCCGGCGCCGGCCTCGTGTTCGAGGAGGGCGAGCAGGAGGTGTTCGGTGCCGACGTAGTGGTGGCCGAGGCGGAGGGCCTCGCGCATGGTGAGTTCGAGGACCTTCTTGGCGCCCGCGTCGTAGGGGATGAGGGCGGGGACGTCCTCGGCGGCGGGCGGGAGCGCGGCAAGCGCGGCCTCCCGGACGGCGTCCAGGGTGACGCCCCGGCCGGTGATGTACACGGTGCCCAGGCCCTCGGGTTCGGCGAGCAGGCCGAGCACCAGGTGCTCGGGGCGGATCTCGGGGCTGCCGGTGTCCTTGGCGGCCTGGTGGGAGGTGATCACGACCTGGCGGGCGCGCGGGGTGAAGCGGTTGAAGCCCTGCGCGGTGTCGATCTCACCGACCTCGCCGGGGTCCTTGGGGACGAAGCGCTTCTGGGCGGCCTGCCGGGTGACGCCCATGCTGCGGCCGATGTCGGTCCAGGACGCGCCGGAGCGGCGGGCCTGGTCGACGAAGTGGCCGATCAGGTGGTCGGCGATGTCGCCGAGGTGGTCGGCGACCAGGACGGCGTTCGACAGCTGGTCGAGCGCCTCGGGGTAGGTCTTCTTGATGCCCTCGATCAGGTCGTCGAGCCGGATGGAGGGCTTCGCTCCAGTGGTGTCAGCCATGAGGCAACCCTAGGTTGACAGTTGAGGAGTGTCAACCGTCGGTTGACACTCGCCGCACCGGCCGTTTTCTACCGGCCGGTAGGGGGTGTTTCGGTCGAGTTCACCCGCGCGCCGTCCGCCGTCTTGTCCACGTCACGAAGCCCCCAGTTGACTGCACAACATCGACCGCCCGACACCCTCGGAGCCCCCATGCCCGCCACCCGCGCCGCCCGCCTCGCCGCCGTACTCGCCGCCGCCGGAGCCCTGTTGACGGCCCCTCAGGCCGTCACCGCCGCGCACGCCGAGAGCGCCCCGCTCACCGTCGCCCCGCTCGACGTGCTCAGCTACAACACCTTCCTGATGAGCACCAACCTGTACCCGAACTGGGGCCAGGCCCACCGGGCGCAGGCCATCGCGGGCGCCGACTTCTTCCAGGGCCACGACGTGGTGGTGCTCCAGGAGGCGTTCGACAACGCCACCTCCGACGCGCTGGTCTCGAAGGCCTCCGCCGCGTACCCGTACCACACGCCGGTGGTCGGCCGCTCCACCAGCGGCTGGGACGCCACCTCCGGCAGCTTCAGCAGTGCCACGCCGGAGGACGGCGGGGTGGTGCTGCTCAGCAAGTGGCCGATCCTGCGCAAGGAGCAGTACGTCTTCAAGGACGCCTGCGGCTCGGACTGGTGGTCCAACAAGGGGTTCGCCTACGCGCAGATCGACGTGAACGGCCAGCGCACCCACGTGGTCGGCACCCACCTGCAGTCCACCGACTCGGGCTGCTCCAGCGGCCAGGCCGCCGACATCCGGGGCAAGCAGCTGCGCGCCATGAAGGCCTTCCTGGACGCCAAGCAGATCCCGGCGAACGAGCCGATCGTGCTGGCCGGCGACCTGAACATCGACTCGCACGGCGGCGAGTACCCGGCGCTGCTGTCCAACGGCAACCTGGCCCCGGCCACCACCCGCGACGGCTGGGCGAACTCCTTCGACACGGTCGACAACTCGATCGCCGCCTACCGCTACCCCGGCGAGCCCAAGGAGGACCTGGACTACGTCCTCTACCGGGCCGACCACGCGCGCCCGGCGCAGTACACCAACACCGTGCACCGCTTCCACAGCGCGCCGTGGACGGTCAGCAGCTGGGGCACCTCGTACACCTACACCGACCTGTCCGACCACTACCCGCTGATCGCCGGCTGACCGGTCGCCGGCCTCCGGCCGGGTGCCGCCCGGGACGATCCCGGACGGCACCCGCCACGGCGTGCGTCGGGGCGTGCGTCAGCCGCGCGGCTGGGCGAAGCGGACCATGTTGCCCGCCGGGTCGCGGAACGCGCAGTCGCGCACCCCGTACGGCTGGTCCATGGGCTCCTGGAGCACGTCCGCGCCGGAGGCCCGGATCTGCTCGAAGGTGGCGTCGCAGTCGGCGGTGCGGAAGTTGACGGCGCGCAGCAGGCCCTTGGCGAGGAGTTCGGCGGCGGCCTGCCGGTCGGCGTCGGTGGCGCCCGGGTCGGCGACCGGGGGCTCCAGCACGACCTCCACGTCCGGCTGGGTCGGCGAGCCGAGGGTCACCCAGCGCATCCCCTCGAAGCCGACGTCGTTGCGCACCTCCAGCCCGAGCGCGTCCCGGTAGAAGCCGAGCGCGGCGTCGTGGTCGTCGACGGCGATGAAGCACTGCGAAAGCTTGATGTCCATGCCCCCGACGCTACTGATCGGCGCGCGCTTCCGCTTCTCCGTTCCTGACCGGCTGCGGGCCGTCGGAGGCCGGTCGGTCGGGGCCGGTGACCGGTCGGCCGGTGTCGGTGCCCCGGATCGGGCGGGTCAGGTACATCGCGACGCACGCGGTGATGTGCTCGGCGGCGCTGTGGTCGCGGGCCCGGTAGGCGCTCGGGCTCTCCCCGACCAGCTCGGTGAAGCGGGTGCTGAACGATCCGAGCGAGGTGCAGCCGACGGCCATGCAGACCTCGGTGACCGACAGGTCGCCGCGCCGCAGCAGGGTCTTGGCGCGCTCGATCCGGCGGGTCATCAGGTAGCTGTACGGGGTTTCGCCGTACGCGGCGCGGAAGCTGCGCTGGAAGTGGCCGACGGACATCAGCGCCACCTTGGCCAGCGCCGCGACGTCCAGCGGTTCGGCGTAGTCGCGGTCCATGGTGTCGCGGGCCCGGCGGAGGCGCTTGAGGTCGTCGATCTGCACGCCGCCCAGGGTACGGCTCCACCACCCCGGGGCGATCAGCTGCTGATCACACCGCGATGCTCCCGCCCGGCCCAACTCCCGGATTCCGCACGACACTCCGGTGCGTCGCGGCGTTGATCACGCGTTTCGCGCTGCTAATTTTTGACTCACGCGAGGGAGCCCGGTGGAGTGGCCGAGAGGCAAGGCAGCGGCTTGCAGGGCCGCGCACATAGGTTCGATTCCTGTCTCCACCTCCTCGCTCCCTTCGAGGTCCGCCCCCGCCCGGAAAAGGCCGGGCGGCTCCGAGGAGGGAGTGCTTTTCCATGCCCATCGCCACCGTGAACCCGGCCGACGGCCGCACCGTCGAGGTCTTCGACCCGCTGGACGACGCCGGGGTGGAGGCCCGCCTGGCCCGCGCCCAGTCCGCGTACGAGTCCTGGCGGCTGACCACCTTCGCGCAGCGCTCCGAACTGATGCACCGGGCAGCCGAGTTGCTGGAGAAGAGCAACGAGCAGATCGCCCGCACGATGACCCTGGAGATGGGCAAGCCGCTCGCCCAGGCCCGCGCCGAGGCCGCCAAGTGCGCGAAGTCCATGCACTGGTACGCGGACCGCGCGCAGGCGCTGCTCGCCGACGAGCACCCGGCGGAGCAGGACGTCGCGGACTCCGGCGGCGCGTCGGCGTTCGTCCGCTACCGGCCGCTGGGCCCGGTCCTGGCCGTGATGCCGTGGAACTTCCCGTTCTGGCAGGTGATCCGGTTCGCCGCGCCCGCGCTGATGGCCGGCAACGTCGGCCTGCTCAAGCACGCGTCGAACGTGCCGCGCACGGCCCTCGCGCTGGAGGACCTGTTCGCCCGCGCCGGGTTCCCGCAGGGCTGCTTCCAGACGCTGCTGATCCCGTCCCGCGCCGTGGAGGCGGTGATCCGGGACGAGCGGATCACCGCGGTGACGCTGACCGGCAGCGAGGGCGCGGGCCGCGCGGTGGCGCGGGTGGCCGGCGACGAGGTGAAGAAGACCGTCCTCGAACTCGGCGGCAGCGACCCGTTCCTGGTGCTGCCCTCGGCGGACCTCCCGGCCGCGATCGCGAAGGCGGTGACGGCCCGGGTGCAGAACAACGGCCAGTCCTGCATCGCGGCGAAGCGTTTCATCGTCCACGCCGACGTGTACGACGAGTTCCTCACCGGCTTCACCGAGCGGATGCGGGCGCTCACGGTCGGCGACCCGATGGACGAGTCCACCGAGGTCGGCCCGGTCGCCACCGAGCAGGGCCGCACCGACCTGGAGGAGCTGGTCGCCGACGCGATGCGCTACGGCGCGGGCCTGGCCTGCGGCGGCACCCGGCCGGACGACCCCGCGCTCGCCGACGGCTGGTACTACCTGCCGACGGTGCTCACCGGCGTCACGCCCCGGATGCGCATCCACCACGAGGAGGCGTTCGGCCCGGTCGCCACCGTGTACCGGGCCGGCGACCTGGACGAGGCGGTGGCGATCGCCAACGACTCACCGTTCGGCCTGAGTTCGAACGTCTGGACACGCGACGACAGCGACCGGGAACGCTGCGTGCGCGACCTGCGCGCGGGCGGCGTGTTCTTCAACGGGATGACCGCCTCCCACCCGGCGTTCCCGTTCGGCGGGATCAAGCGCTCCGGCTACGGGCGGGAGTTGTCCGGTCACGGCATCCGCGAGTTCTGCAACATCACCACGGTGTGGTCCGGCAGCTGAGCCCTTCGGTTCGAACCGTTTCAGGCTGCGTGGCGGGCACCCGGCCGGTGCGGGTGCTCAGGCCGCGTGGCGGGCACGCGGCTGATGCGGGTGGGCGTGTTCGTGGCGGCCCCAGAACTGCGAGACGAAGGCCACCACGGTCACGCCCCACACCACGGCGAACACGATCAGCAGCCACAGCTGGGTCACTTGAGGCGCGACCAGGGCCAGGCCGAGCGAGAGGGCCAGCAGGAGGACCAACGAGGAGTTGTGCTTCTCGGTCAGCCAGGCGTACGTCCCCCGTACCGGGCGGGGTCCCGAGGATGCGGCAGCGGTCGCGGGCATGGCGCTCACCTCCGAAGAATTCAACATCCGTTCGAGTATCCCGCTGGTCAGCGCCCCCGGCAGCCCGGGTAGCATCGCGGCAGAGCACCGACGAGGGGGTCGTGAGTGTCGATACGCGGGGGGATGCGCGGCCTGGAACGGCTGGCGGCCGGACTGCCGGACGGCGCCGAACTGTTCCGGCTGCGCCCGGACGGGCGGGTGCTGCGCGCCGACCGGGCGGGGGTGCGGGAACTCGGCCCGCAGGACCCCGACAGCGGCCTGCTGCGCTTCATCGACGAGCAGCAGTACGCGCACTACTTCATCGGCGACGCGGCCACCTCGCCCGAGCGCCCGTCGAACGCCACCTACAAGCTGGGCCTGGTCGCCCCGCACACCGCGTTCACCCCGCACGCGCACGGCGGTGAGCACCTGGTGCTGGCGCTCGGACCGGCGTCCTGCGGGCTGTACGACGCGCGCCGGCGCCGGGTGGTGGCCGTCGAGCTGGCGCCGGGCACACTGATCCGGATCCCCGAGCTGATGCCGCACTCGTTCGGCAACCGCAGCGGCAACCGGCTCGCGATCCTCGCCGCGAACACCGGCTACGGCATCGACCACGAGGACTACGCGATCACCGCGCAGGTCGCCGAGCAGCGCGGCGAGCACGAACTCGCGGCCGCCCTGCGGGAGGTGACGTCGCGGCAGCGGGTCGGTACGGTGAGCGTCCGGGAGCGCCTGGCGCACCGGCTGCACCGGATCGCCGCGGCACTGGAGGACTCCCGGTGAGGCCGGCGTCCACCGCTCGCCGCCACTCACCTCGCCCCACCCCAACTCGCCGATCGAGCACGCCCGATGACCGGGGGAACGCCCGATGATCTGTCCGCACTGCCAGAACGACCTGCTGCAACGCCGCCGGACCGGGCACACCTGCGCCGACTGCGGCAAGACCTTCGCACTCGACCCGAAGGTGGAGCCGGGCCGGCTGCACGACACCAAGTTCCGCACCCTGGTCGCCAAGGGCCGCGGCGACCGCCGGCTGCAGATCACCGTCGAGCAGCTGTACTGGCTCAACGAGCGCCGCCTGCACCGGTTTCCGCGCGCCGAGGAGTACGCCGGATCGGTCCTCGTCGGTGTCACGCAGGCGGTGCTCGCCGTGGCCGACCTCTCGATCGCGCTCGCCATCGGCAGCTTCGCGTGGATCCTGCTCGGCCCGATCGGGGTGGTCTTCGCGTTGCTCGCGGTGAAGAACTTCGTCGGGTCGAAGCGCCTGAAGTCCGAGTCGCCGCTGCGCCCCCAGGTCTCGCCGAACGACTTCCAGCAGCGGGTGGTCGACCGCTGGCAGCGGGTCTACCGCGAGCTGCCCGCCGGGCTGACCGAGCACCCGCCGAGCGCCTCGAAGCCGAGCAAGGCCGACGCCCGTGCCGTGGTGCTGTGCGAAGTCCCCGCCGTACTGGCCTTCCTGCGCGCCAACGACTTCGCCGAGCGCCACCAGGTGCTGCTGGCAACGGAGTTGGCACAGGTGACGAACGGCCTGCCGGTGGTGGTGCTGCGCGACCTGTCCCTGAAAGCGCTTTCCCGCACGGTCTGGCTCCGGTCGCAGCTTCCCGGCCGCCGGGTGGTGGACGCCGGCCTCCTGCCGCGCACGGTGTTCGCGCCGGCCAGGGCGGTGCGGCTGCGCGACCACGCGGGACCGCGGCCGACCCCGGCGGCGCTGGCCGCCTCCGCGGGCTGGCAGCGGCTGTCCGAGCAGGAGCGGGAGTGGCTGCTCGGCGGGTGGTCCTGCCCGCTGATCACGCTGCCGCCGCCGAAGCTGTACGCGCTGGCCGAGAAGGCCGTGGAGCGCGCCCTGGCCGCGCCCGCGGCCGACCGGGGGGCCGCCGGGCCGGGCGTCGCGGCGCCCGCCGCCGAGACGCCCGAGCAGACCCGGCGGCGCGCCGAGCGGGTCGGCTTCCTCACCTGGCCGTCGGCCCCGCCCGCGGACGGTGCCCGGTGATCTGTCCGCACTGCCGGGAGAACGTCGGCCGGCGCGCCCGGCGCGGGCACCGCTGCGCACGCTGCCGCCGGACCTTCGCACTGGACCCGAAGGAGGAGCCCGGCCGCCTGCACGACCTCAAGTTCCGGGAACTGGTGGCGAAGGGCACCGAGGGCCGCCTGCGGATCACCACCGAGCAGCTGTACTGGCTCAACGAGCGCCGCCTGTACGGCTTCCCGGGCCCCGCCGTCTGCCGCCGCCATGTCGTGATCGGCACCGCCATGGCCGTGTTCGCGTCGGTGGCCGGCGCAGTGGTGGCCGCCGTCGGCGGGCCCGTGTTCCTTCCGCTGGGCCTGCTCGGAGCGGCCGCCGCCACGCGCTCGATCCGCGACTTCGTCACCGCATGGCGCATCCGGGCGGGCGCCCCGCTGCGTCCGCGCCTGTCGCCGGTCCGGTTCCAGCTGCAGGTGCTCGACCGCTGGTGCGAGGTCTACGGCAGCCTGCCGGACGAGGTGCTGGCGGATTCGCCGCCCGCCACGGCGGGCGGCGCGGTCGAGGCCCGTGCCGTGGTGCTGTGCGAAGTCCCGACCGTCGTGGACTTCCTGCGCGCCAACGACTTCGCCGAGCGCCACCAGGTACTGCTGGCAACGGAGTTGGCGCAGGTGCCGGACGGTCTGCCGGTGGTGGTGCTGCGCGACCTGTCGTTGCAGGCGCTGGCCCGCACGGTGGCCGTCCGGGCCGCCCTGCCCGGGCGGCGGGTGGTGGACGGCGGGCTCACTCCGCGCTCGGTCTTCGAGCCCGCGAAGGCGGTGCGCCTGCGCGACCGGCCGCCGGGCCGAATACGAATACCGTCCGAACTCGCGACCGCACCCGGCTGGCAGCGGCTGACCGAACAGGAACGGGACTGGCTGGCGGCCGGCTTCCACTCGCCGCTGACCACTATGCGGCCCGCGCGGCTGCTCGTCCTGGCCGCGAAGTCCGTCGAACGCGCCGCCTTCATCCCCGCCCGGCGAGTGCCGGGCTCCGGCGCCGAACACATCGGCTTCCTCACCTGGCCGACGGCCCTCCCCACGGACGGCGGTGCCCAATGACGCCCCGCCCGATCCCGACACCCGCCGAACGCACCGCTGCCACCAGCCGGTTGGACCTCGCGACGAACGGCCCGGACCGGCCGTGGTGCACCACCCGACCCCCGCTGCCCGCCGAACGCTTCGCGACGGCCCCGACCACGGACGGCGGTGCCCGATGAGCCCCCGGCTGAGCCCGACACCCGAACGAGCCGCGCTCCGAACCGCCGAACGCACTGCTACCACCGGCCGGTTGGGCCTCGCGACAAACAGCCCGCACCGACCCCGGCGCACCACCCGACCCCCGCTGCCCGCCGAACGCTTCGCGACGGCCCCGACCACGGACGGCGGTGCCCGATGAGCCCCCGGCTGAGCCCGATCCCCGACCGCCTGCTCGACCGGGCCGTTCTCCGCGCCGCCGAACATTGCGCCAACCCGGGCCAACTGGCCTACACAGCACGCCAGTTGTACTACGAGACCGACCGCTCCCTGCTCCCGCTGCACCGCGGGCCGCACCGGCTGCGGTACACCACCCGGCCGCTGCTGTCCGCCGAGCGGTTCGCGGCGGCGCTCGCCCGGCACCCCCAACTCCCGGTGCTGCCGGACCTGGTGGAGCCACGCCCGCACCGGCCGGGGCCGCAGGGCGACCTGTACGACTACGCGTTCCCCCGGCTGCTGGTCTGCCAGGACCGGTCGATCGCCGCGATGCTGCTCGCCAACCGCCTGCACCTGGAAGGTGGTTGCCCGATCCTCACGGCCGACCGGCTGCCGCTGGACGCCCGGCTGCTGGCCGCGCTGGAGCGCGCCGAGGGCGCGGTGGTGCACGTCCTGCACGACGCCTCCCCGGCCGGGCTGGAGCTGTTCCGGCGGGTGCGCGAACACGCCGGCCCCCGGCTGAGGGTCCGCACCATGGGGCTGCTGCCGCGCCACGCCGCCGCCCTGCACCTGGCCGCGCTCGCCGGTCGGCCCCGGTGCGACCCGGCGGACCTGCCGCCCGAACTGCCCGCCGCGGAGCGGGCCTGGCTGGCCGGGGGCCGGGTCGCGGAGCTCACGGCCGTCCGCCCGGCCCGGCTGCTGCGGACCGTGCTGCGCACCGTCCGCGGCGGCGGCTTCGCCCCGCCCGCCCGTCCGGCCGCGCCCAACCGGGCCCGCGACACCGGCTTCCTGACCTGGCCGACGCCCTGACCCCCGAGGACCTGGACGAATGAACCAGCCACCCGAAATCACCTACAGCGACGAGCTGTTGGCCGACGGCACGGTACACCGCCGGTACTCCGACGGCCGCAGCGAATGGCGCACCCGAGGCGCCGACGGCAAGATCCACTGGCGCGACGACCGGGGCGACTCCGGCACCGACGAACGGCTCGGCCGCGACCTGGTCAAGCGCTCCCACGCGGACGGCCGGACCGGCTACGGGCGCGACATCGGCTACGGCCGCACCGTGTGGGGCCGGGGCGACCACGTGCTGGTCAACCGCAGCTCCTTCCCGGGCCGGCTCGGCGTGGTGCTGGGCGCCCTCGGCCTGGGCGCGGGCATCGCAGCCGTCCAGTACGCGCCGGAGATCCTGTCGGCGGACGAGGAGGAGGAGCTGCGCCGCGAGGCCGAACGCGCCCGTTCCTCGGGCGGCGACGGCGGCGGCGGGGACGGCAGCGGCGGGGACAGCGGCGGCGGCTTCGACGACGGCGACGACGGGTTCGCCGACCAGGCCGGCTTCGGCACGGCCGGGGACGGCGGCGACGGCCACCACCCGGCGGACGGCGACGCCTGGGACGGGGACGACTTTGGCTGAGTCGCCCCGCCTGGCGGTGCGCACCGCGCTCCGTCCGGCCCGTTACACCGTCCTCTCGCTGCCCGAAGGAGCCGACGGTCGTCCCCAACCGGGCCTGGTGGCGGGCCCGTTCAGCTCCGGCGGCCGCACCGTGACGGCCGCCCTGCTGACCGATCTGCCCGGCTTCGCGGACGGCCCGTTCACCGTGGACGGCCGCACCGCCGTCGGTGAAGTCACCCTGCACAACCGGGACGAACTGCACGCCGCACTGGCCGCCGCCGGGCACCCCGCCGAACCCGACTGCGCGGACGGGGAGTTGCTGCTGCGCTGCTGGCTGGCACTCGGCTCCGACGGGCTGCGGGCGGCGGACGGCATGTTCACCCTCGCGGTGCTGGACGGCCCCGACCTGGTGCTGATCCGCGACCACACCGGCGCCCGCACCGCGTTCCACTGCCGCACCCGCGACGGCGGCTGGGCGGCCTCCAGCTCGCTCCGCGCCCTGCGCGAACTCCCCGACGTGGACACCGGGTTGAACCTCTCGGCCGTCCGCTCCTTCCTCACCTTCGCCTACCTTCCGGGCACCGAGACGCTGCTGCGCGGAGTGTCCGAACTGCTGCCCGGCAGGATCACCCGGCTGCGCCCCGACGGCTCGGTACGGATCGACGAGTTCTGGGAACCGAGCGCTGTGGCAAGTGACTTGACGGAACGTCAGCATGCCGTGGAGCTACGGGAGTTGCTGGAGCGCGCCGTCGCTCGCCGGCTGCCGGACGGGCAGGACGTCGCGGTGCTGCTGTCCGGCGGCGTGGACAGCTCACTGGTGACGGCGCTCGCCGCCCGCCTGCACGACCGGCCGGTGCACACCTACTCGATCAGCTTCGGCAACGAACTCCCCAACGAGCTGGGCTACTCGGGTCTGGTCGCCGCCCACTGCGGCACCCGGCACCGGGTGCTGACCGTGCCCGGCGAGCAGGTCGCGGCCCGCCTCGCCGACACCGTCGCACTGCTGGACAGCCCCGTCGGCGACCCGCTGACGGTGCCGAACCTGATGCTCGCCGAGGCCGTCGCGGGCGACGGGCTGAGCGTGTCGCTGAACGGCGAGGGCGGCGACCCGGTGTTCGGCGGGCCGAAGAACCTGGCGATGCTGGTGTTCGAGCTGGTCCGCGACGATCCGTCCGAACAGGCCCGCGCCGACGCCTACTTGCACACCTACCGCAAGTGCTGGGAGGACCTGCCGGTGCTGCTCACCGGCGACGCGCTGGCCGCCCTGGACGCGCTCGGCCCGGACGCGCACCCGCGCCGGCACGTCGCGCCGTACCTCGACGACCGCCGAATGCCCACGCTGCTCGACCAGTTGCTGCACTGCAACCTGCGCACCAAGGGCGCGCACCACATCCTCACCAAGGTGGAGCGGCTGACCGCCTCGCAGGGCGTCCAGGGCCGCTCGCCGCTCTTCGACCGGCGGGTCGTGGACCACGCGTTCGCCACCCCGCCCGCGCTCAGACTCCGCGCCACCGAGGAGAAGTGGATCCTCAAGGAGGCGGTGCGCGACCTGCTGCCCGACACCGTCACCTACCGGCCCAAGAGCGGCATGCGGGTACCGGTGCAGCAGTGGCTGCGCGGCCCGCTCGCCGAGCTCACCGGCGACCTGCTGCTCGGCCCCACCGCCCGCGCCCGGGGCCTGTTCCGGCCGGACACGGTGGAGACCTGGATGCGCGGCGGCGGACTGCTGCTGCCCCGCCAGGGCGGCAAGCTGTGGCTGCTGCTCACCCTCGAACTCTGGCTGCGCGCCTACGACTTGTGACCTTGTGACCTCTGGAGCAGCACCGATGGACCTGATCGACCCCCGCACCGGCACCGTCCGCCGCACCCTCGCGCCCGGCCGCACCGCCGAGGTGACCGCCGCCGTCGCCGCCGCCCGCGCGGCCCGGCCCGGCTGGGCCGCGCTCACCCCGCGCGAACGCCACCGCCGCCTCACCGCACTCGCCGACCTGATCGAGCACCACGCGGACGACTACCTGGCCGCCGAGTGCGCGGGCACCGGCAAGCCCGCCGCCGAGGCGAGCGGCGAGATCGCCGAGGTGGCCGACCTGTTCCGGTTCTACGGCGGCGCGGCCCGGGCCGGCACCTCCCCCTCTGCCGGCAACTACCTGGACGGTCACCAGAGTTGGGTGCGGTGGGAGCCGGTCGGCGTGGTCGCGGCCGTCGTCCCGTGGAACTACCCGCTGCTGATGGCCGGTTGGCGCTGCGCGCCCGCCCTCGCGGCCGGCAACCCGGTGGTCCTCAAGCCCGCCGAGACCACCCCCGACAGTGCCCTGCTGCTTGCCGCACACGCCGAACAGGCCCTCGGCCCCGACGTGTTGACCGCCCTGCCCGGCGACCGGGAGACCGGCCGGCTGCTGGTGTCGGCCGGCTGCGACCTGATCGCCTTCACCGGCAGCCCCACCGCCGGCGCGGACATCGCCGCCCGGGCCGGCCTCACCCCCGTCAGCCTCGAACTCGGCGGGAACAGCCCGGTGTTGGTGCTGCCGGACGCACCTGCCGACACCTGGCAGCAGCTCGCCGCCGCCTGCACCTACAACGCCGGCCAGAGCTGCGCCGCCCCCGCGCGCGTCATCGTCCTCGACCCGGCCTACGACGACGCCGTGACGGCGCTCGCCGCCGCGATGGCCGAGCGCCGCGCCGGACACGACTTCGGCCCGCTCAACAACCCCGACCAGGCCGCCCGTTACGACCGGATCCTGGCCGCGAGCGCCGCCGGACGCGTGCTGACCGCCCCCGGCCGCGCCGACGGGCTGTGGCGGCCCGCGACCGTGCTCGCCGACCTGCCCGGCGACGACCCCGCCGTGGTCGAGGAGGTGTTCGGCCCGCTGCTCACCGTCCAGCGCGCCGCCGACCTCGACGAGGCCGTCGCCCTCGCCGAATCCGTCCCGCAGGCCCTCGCCGCCTCCGTCTGGACCACCGACCTCACCACCGGACTCGCCCTCACCGACCGCATCTGCGCCGGCGAGGTCTGGCTCAACTGCCACCTCGCCCAGTCCGCCGAACTCCCGCACAGCGGCCGCCGATCCAGCGGAGCGGGCACCGACCTGTCCACCCTCGCCCTGCGCGACTACCAGCGCCCCAAGACCGTGACGGCCCGCCTCGCCTGACGGCCCGGCCGGCCGGCCGGAGCAGGGGCGCAGCGTGACCGAGGAACCGCTGACCGGCGGGCCGGCCAACGCCGGTGCGGTGGTGCGGGCGGGCGGGTGCCCGGACGCGCCGGTGCCGGTGGCTCAACCCCGTGACGGGTGCGAGCAGTTGGCGTTCCTGCCGGGCGACGTCGCCGTGCTGCCGTACCCCGCCTGGGCGCGTGGTCTTCCGGGGCGGAACGGCGGCCGCCCTGATCGACTTCGACCTGGCCGCGCCGGTCCGCCCGGTCTGGGACGTGGCGATGACGGCCCGCTCCCGGCTGCCGGGCCACCACCGTCTGCCGCGCCTTCGTCGCCCGCCGCTCGCCGCTGGAACGCGCCTTGCGGACCTGAGCCTGTCCGGGGCAGCGCATAGGGTGCCGCCGGTCCGACCGCACCCCGCTCCGCCGAAGGATTCCCATGGGCTACCACCAGCACTTCCGCGCCGTCCCACCGACCGAACTCGTCGTCGAACCAGGGTGGTTGGCCGACCACATGGCCGCCGCGTGGGAGCGGCGCGCAGCGGAGTGCGCGGCCGGGGTCGCCCATGTCATCGATAAGGACTTCGACTTCCATGCACGGCTCTACACCGGCGGCCTGCCGGCCGATGACGACCCTTCGGACGTCCGGACGCTCCCGGTGTACGGCGGCACCGTGGTCTTCCCGGAGGACGGGAACCCGCCGTTCGCGGTACTGACGCCCGCACAGGTGGGCCGAACGGCGTCCTACCTCGCCGAGGCCGACTTCGACGCGCTCTGGGCAGCGGCAGCCGAGCAGATCCGGGTCGTCCACTGGGACGTGGCGGAGGACCGGGCCTACCGGCTGTCCCAGCACCGGGAGTTGGCCGCGTTCTACGCGCGGGCCGCAGCGGCCGGGCACGCGGTGGTCAAGGCCTTCCGCTTCTGAGCCGCCTGTCGCCGGGGCTCTCCGGGTGGCCGACGGACCCGGCGCCGTCGCGGCCGAGCACGCTGCGCGCCGCGGCCCCGAGGCCCGCGGCGGACGCGTCGGGTCTGCGGGGGCTCGTACGGTTGTGGGCCGATCGGGTCGGGCGTGGCGCGCCGCCGGGTGGGTGAGGGGCGGGTTCGCGGGTGTCGCGGGTGTCGCGGGTGGGGAACGGCTGGCGGGGTGAGCGGAAGCGGAGTGATGTTGGCGGTGTCGAGCGCCCGGCGGGTGTTCGACGAGGGGTGGGTGCTGGAGCGGAAGTGGGACGGCATCCGGGCGGTGGCGGTGCGGGACGGGGAGCGGGTGAGCCTGCGTTCGCGGACCGGACAGCAACTGGAAAGCGCTTACCCGGAGCTGGTGGCGGCGCTTGCCGCACAGCCGGTGCCCCGGTTCACGGTGGACGGCGAGATCGTCGCCTTCGAGGGCGGCCGGACCAGTTTCGCCCGACTCCAGCAGCGGATGGGGCTGCACGACCCGGCCCGGGCGCTGGCCAGCGGCGTCGCGGTCGAGTACGTGCTGTTCGACCTGCTGGCCCTGCAGGGGCACGACACCACCGGGCTCCCGCTGCTCGACCGCAAACAACTCCTCGCCGAAGCGGTCGAGTTCGGACCGCCGCTGCGCCTGTCCGAGTTCAGCCCGGCCGAGCCGGGCGTGCCCGTCCCGCTCGCCGAGGCGTGCGCCCACGGCTGGGAGGGCCTGATCGCCAAGCGCGCCGCCGGTCGCTACGTCGCCGCCCGGTCCGGCGACTGGCTCAAGCTCAAGTGCGAGTCGGGGCAGGAGTTCGTGGTCGGCGGCTGGACCGACCCGGCGGGCAGTCGGCAGGCGTTCGGTGCCCTGCTGATCGGCTACTACGACCGCGGCCGCCTGCGTTACGCGGGCAAGGTCGGCACCGGCTTCGACACCCGCACGCTGCACGCGCTGCACCGAGCCCTGCTTCAACTCGCCTCCTTCAACAGCCCGTTCGACCCCGCCGAGGACGTTCCGGCGCGCGGCTCGCACTGGGTGCGCCCGGAACTCGTGGTCCAGGTCGGCTTCACCGAGTGGACCCGCGACGGCCGCCTCCGTGCCCCCCGCTACCAGGGCCTGCGCACCGACCGCCCGGCCACCGAGGTGACCCGCGAGCCCCCGGCCTGACGCCGCTCACCACCGTCCACCACCGTCCACCGCCCCGCCCGCCGCCGGCCCGGGTGCGCCCAACCGGCCCGCGGCTGATCGGCCGCGGGTGATGATGTCCGAAACCCGCCGGTTCCCCGTCCGGCGCCGGGCTAGCCTCGCGCCCATGCCAGCACACAGCCGCGACATCGTTCAGCACGCGTGGAAGGAGTTCGCCAGCCACGACACGGACCGGATCTGCGCGGTCTTCACCGAGGACGCCGAGTGGCTGGCGCCGCCGGGGAACGCGACGGCCGTCGCCCTGGACTGCCCCAGTCACATGATCGGCCGGCAGGCGATCGCGCGTTTCCTCGCCGAGGACTTCCCCCGCCTGTTCGTCCGGGACGTCGCCGTCACCTTCCACGGGTTCCACGCCGACGGCGAGCGGGTGATCGTCGAGGAGACCATGACCGCGACGCTCGCCAACGGCAACCACTACGCCAACGACTACTGCCTGGTCTTCGAGCTCCGCGACGGCCTGATCCACCGCGTCCGCGAGTACATGGACACCGCGCGCGGCCACCGCATGGTCTTCGGCGCCGACCGGAACTGATCCCCGCCGGTTTCCCGCGTCCGGCCCCGAACCACCACCCCACTCGCCCAACCGCTCCACTCGGATGGGTCATCTGACGTGCCGCGCAAGGGATTTGACCCTACGGTGCCGTTGCGGGGGGCCTACCCCGAGCGAGAGGGATTCACTGGCATGGCTGGGAAGTTCGAACTGTACGTGGACGAGCTGGGCAACCACCGGTTCCGGCTGAAGGCGAGCAACGGCGCGATCGTGGTGACCGGGGAACCGGAGGAGTCCCGCGAGCAGTGCCTGAAGAGCATCGAGTCGATCCGCAAGCTCGCGCCCTACGCGCAGCTCCAGGAGGCCGGCTCCAACGCCTGACCCGCACCGCGACGACGAGCCTGCGACCGACCCCCGCGGTCGGTCGCGGGCTCGTCGCCTTTGACGTCGCTCTCCCGTCCGTACTGGGCATCCTGAGAGGGACGGAACGGACCGGGCGAGGGGGTTGGCGATGACAGGGCGTGGACTGTTGGCGGCGGCGGGGGTGCTGTTCCCCGACGAGCGGGGCCGGGTGCTGGCGGCCCGGGTGTCGTACCGGACGGAGCACCCGATCGCGCTGCCAGGCGGCGGCTGGGAGGCGTCCGACCCGTCGCCCCGCCACACGGCCGTCCGGGAGATCCGGGAGGAGCTGGGCATCACCCCGGTCCTGCGCGAACTCGCCTGCCTGGACTGGTCGCGGGACCATCGCCGGCCGCCCGTCGCCGCGTTCCTGTACTGGGCCGACCCGCTCACCGAGGCGCAGCGGGCGGCGATCCGGCTGGAGGCGGCGGAACTGGACGCGCTGGTGCACCTGACGCCGGAGCAGGTGCTGACGGCGCTGCCGCCGCTGCTGTCCCGGCGAGTCGGGTCGTGCTTGCGGGCGCCGCGTTCGGCCGCGCCGCTGGAGCTCGCGGACGGGCTGCCGGCCGGTCACTCCGCCCTGCACCTGCGGGCCTGGCCCGCGCCCGCGTACACCGGCCCGGCCGGGATCGCCGCGCTGCTGCCGCCCGGCGGCGACCGGCCCGCACCGCCGCCGCCGATGGACCGGGAGGCGTACTACGCGTCGCGGCCGCGGATCCGGGGGAAGGCGCGGATGCTGTTCACGGACGAGCGGGGCCGGGTGCTGCTGGTCCGGCTGGTTCCGTGGAACGGCGAGTCGCCGTGGGTGCTGCCGGGCGGCTCGATCGAGGCGGACCGCGAGCTGCCCCGGGAGGCCGCCCGCCGGGAGACCCTGGAGGAGCTGGGCTGGCACCGCGAGCCGGGCCGACTGCTGGCGATCGACTGGATGTCCGCCGTGGGTGGCGAACTCCCGCGCACCGTCCTGGTGTTCGACGGGGGGACGGTGTCGTCCGCGCTGCTGTCGACGGTCCGGACGCAGGAGGAGGAGATCGCCGAGTGGGGCCTGTTCACGCCCGAGGAGGCGCGGCGGCTGCTGCCGCCGTCCGGCGCGCTGCGGCTCGCCGCGTGCCTGGCCACCCGCGCGCTCCCGCCCGGCGCGGGGCCGGCCGAGCTGCTGAACGGCGTGCCGCAGTCCGGTTCGCCGCAGGTCGCCACGCCCGGCGGGTCGTGCGGGTAGCCGGGGCGGTGCACCGGGCAGGATGCCTCGGGCGGTGTCGCCGACCGACGCGGGGTCGGAGCGGGCGCGGGCACCGGATCAGCGCGTGGGCAGTCGCGGTCTCGATGGCAGGGAGGCACGGATGGAACGTTCGACGGAGCGCGGGTCGGAGCCGGAAGCGGGTTCGGGGCTCGGCCTGGACGGGTGCGCGGTGCGGTCGCTGGGCGGCGGCGACCGGCTGGTGCTCCACCTGGACGGCGGGCTGCTGCTGACGGTGCGCAACGACTTCCGGCTGCTGCGCGGCGCGGAGGTCGACCACTTCTACCCCGCGCTCGGCGTCACCGCGTCGGGCGCGCTCGGCCCGCTGGCGCACGCCACGGTCACCCGGGCCACCGTCACGCCCGCCGGCGGCCTGCACCTCGCCTTCGACACCGGGCACACGCTGGCCGTCGCCCCCGACCCCGGCCCGGGCGGCCCGGCGCGTCCGTGGCAGCTCGCCTCCCCGACCGGGCTGCTGTTCACCGGCGGACCGGACGGCGGGCCCGCCGCCTGAGCAGGGGGCGGGGGCCGGGCGCGGCGTCCGACTCGTTACGCTCCGACCATGATCATCTCTCCTGCCCGCACCACGGTCTTCGACATCGACGGCACGCTCTGCTTCGACGGGAGGACGATCGACGCCCGCATCCGGGCGGCCCTCGACGCCTGCGAGCGGGCCGGGCACGAGCTGGTCTTCGCCTCCGCCCGGCCGATCCGCGACCTGCTGCCCGTCCTCGAAGGCGCGTTCCCCGGCGCGACGCTGATCGGCGGCAACGGCAGCCTGGTGTCGGTGGGCGGGCGGGTCCGGATGCGGGCCGCGTTCTCCGCCGGCCGGCTGGCCGAGCTGCTGGCCGAACTCGACCGCTTCGGGGCCGGCTACCTCGCCGACGGCCCGTGGGACTACGCGTACACCGGCCCCGCCGACCACCCGATCCTCGGCCGGGTCGACCCGAACCGGCTGGCCCGCAGCGTCACGCTCGCCGAACTCCCGGCCGTGGTCAAGCTGTTGGTGGTCTCCGCGACCGACCTGCCCGGCCTCGCCGCGTCCTGTCGCGCCCTCGGGCTGTCCGTCAACCACCACCTCGACGAGGCGATCATCGACTTCGCGCCGGGCACCACCGACAAGCACGAGGCCCTCTCCTCGCTGGGCATCACCCACTACAACGCCTTCGGCAACGACATCAACGACCTCACCCTGCTCCGCCACGCCCACCACGCCGTCCGCGTCGGCACCCACCCCGCCCTCGACACCGTCGCCACCGTCACCACCGCCCCGCGCCCGGAGGCCGTAGCCGCCGAAATCCTGCGCCTGGCCGCGACACCGGCGGCCTGACCCGGACGAGCCGACAGGGCCCCGGGCCCACGAAGGCCCGGTCACCCTTCGACGGCGAACTTCGCCGGGGCTGCGAGTGGCGCCGTGTCCTCCGGGGCCGCCGCGCGTCCGCCGGCCTTCCGCCGGGCGCGGAACCGATCGGCCGACCGTCGGAGTGGTCGGCCGTCCTGGACGGCACCTTGCCGCGTCGCCGGTGTCCCGTTTCGAGGTACTGCTCGCGGGGATGTCCGAATTTGACCGATTCCGACCAGGTCGATCAGCGACTCGATCATCTTCGCTCCCCGCAGATCGCCGCGGCCGCCCGCCCGCGCGAGGGCCCGGAACCTTGCGGGGCGAGGGGGCGTCACTAGGATGACGGCCGGTCGAGGCGGTCGGGCACATCGAGGGGGCGTCATTGTTCGGGATCATCAGGCCGTGTCGGCATCGGCTGTCGGAGCGGTTGCACGCCTCCTGGATGGCGCACCTGTGCGGCTTGTGCCTGGCGTTGCGGGACGACCACGGGCAGTTGGCGCGGACGGCGACCAACTACGACGGCCTGGTGATCTCGGTGCTGGTGGAGGCCCAGTCGCCGCGCGCCTCCTCCCGGCGGACGGCGGGGCCGTGCCCGTTGCGCGGGATGCGGACGGCGCCGGTGGCGCAGGGCGAGGGGGCGCGGCTGGCCGCGGCGGTCTCGTTGGCGCTGGCGTCGGTGAAGGTCCGTGACCATGTGCTGGACGGGGACGGCGTGTTCGCTCGCCGGCCGGTCGCGGCGGGGGCGCGGCGAATAACCCGGCGCTGGGAGCGGCAGAGCACGGGCAGCGCGGCGGCCGTCGGCTTCGACACGGGCGTGCTGCTGGCGGCGGCCGGACGGCAGGAGGAGGCCGAGCGGCTGGTGACGGCGGGCGGCCCGCTGCTGCTGGCGACCGCGCCGACCGAGGAGGCGACGGCGGCGGCGTTCGCGCACACGGCCGTCCTGGCGGGCCGCCCGGACAACGCGGCCGCGCTCGCCGAGGCGGGCCGGCTGTTCGGACGGCTGGCGCACCTGCTGGACGCGGCCGAGGACCGGCAGCAGGACGAGGCCCAGGGGCTGTGGAATCCGCTGACCGTGTCGGACACCTCGCAGCAGGAGGCGCAGCGGCTCTGTCGGGACGCCGTGCGCGGGATCCAACTCGCCCTGGCAGAGGTCGAGTTCACCGACCGCGCACTGGTGCACCGGCTGCTGGCGCACGAGACCGGAGCGGCGGTCGACCGGGTCTTCGGCCGGGCCGGTCACGTGTGCGCGAGCACCGCCCCGCCGGGGGCGGACCCCGATGCCCCGGCCGGCCCGGAGACGCCGACCGGGCCGCAGAAGCCGCGCCGGGACACGGTCGTGGGCTGCGCGGTCTGGCTGACCATGGCCTGCACCTGCCAGTTGCTGTGCTGCGAGCACTCCGACCCGTTCTCCCGGGAGCGCCGCCAGGGCTTCTGCCAGCGCAACTCCTGCTGCGACTGTTGCGACTGCTGCAGCAACTGCGACGGCGGCTGCTGCGACTGCTGCTCCTGCGAGGACGGCTGCTGCGGGTGCGACGGCTGCGGATGCGACTGCTAGCGCCCGCCCGCACCCACGCCTACACCCGATGAACCCGCATCCGATGAACCCGCACCTGATGAACCGGCACCGACGGAGGCATGAACCGATGGGCGACGCACCGGAGTTCGCACCGGCGACCGAACTCGCCGACTGGGGCTGGCCGGACGTCCGGGCGCTGGGCGGCGGATCGGACGACCCGTTCGAGACCGGGTCGTTCGACGTGACCTGGCGGCCCAAGGACCGGCACTTCGGCGTCCGGCACCAGGGCCGGGTGGTCGCGCACGCCGGGTTCGTGGTGGCCCCGGTGGAGGTCGCCGGCGAGCGGTTCGACGTGGCGGGCATCGGCGGCGTCATCGTCGACCCGGCGCTGCGCGGGCACGGCCTGGCCCGCCTCGCCGTCACCGGCGCGCTGGACGCCGCCCGCGCGGACGGCCTCGACCGGGCGCTGCTGTTCTGCCTCCCGGACCGCACCCCGCTCTACGCCCGCCTCGGCTGGTTCCCGCTCCCCGAGCCGGTCGTCGCCGACCAGCCGGCCGGACCGGCGCCCGTCCCGCTGGGCGCGATGTGGACGCCGCTGACCGCCGACGCCGCCTGGCCGGACGGGCCGGTCCGCCTGCACTCGCTGCCGATGTGACCCGGCCGGCCCGGCGGCCGATCGTGGACCGACAACCGTTGCACGGCTGTTGCCCCCGATGTGACCCGGATCACGGCCTGCCGTGCCGGGCCCGTGATCAACTCGCCGAATGCCAACGCCTGCGCCCGCCACCCGGCCCGCCCCCGTCCGCACCGGCCGCATTGGCCGTACCGGTCTCGTCGCGGCCGCCGCCACCGCGCTGCTCGCGGGGTGCGGGACGGTGACCGCCGGCGGCGGATCGGCCGCGCCCTCGGCGAGCGCCGGGCCGTGCGGGGTGGCGCCGGAGAAGCCGGCGGCGGGCTGGGTGCGGGACGGGGTGCGGATCCTCGCGGCGAACGAGACCTGCACGGAGTTCGAGGTGACCAATACGGGCAGCGAGGCCGTCGACATGTCGGTGCTGTTCTCGTGGACGGCCTCCGACGAGCGGCTGAACACCCACCCCACCGGCACGGTGACGGCGGTGGCGCCCGGCGCGACCGCCGTGGGCCGGATCGAAGTGGGGCAGCTCGCCGCCCCGGGGGCGCGGCTCGTCCCGAAGGTGAAGATCGTCCAGGTGCGCAGCGTGCCGACGGCCGAGGCCCCGTCCCAGGGCGGGCCGTGCCCGAAGTCGGGGGTGCGGCTGTACGCGGACGAGGGCGAGTCGGCGATGGGCCTGCGGGCGCTGGGCCTGCACCTGGTGAACTGCGGGACGTCGCCGGTGACGGTGGACGGCTACCCGCAGGTCCAGGTGCTGGACGAGGAGCACCGGCAGGTCGACTTGGTGCAGCTGCTGAAGGGCGGTGCGGAGATCGCGATGAGCACCACCGCGGACGTGCCGCCGCAGCGGATCGTGCTGGCGCCGGGGCAGGGGGCGAGCTCCACGGTGGTGTGGCGCAACACCAACGACGCCTCCTCGGCCCCGGTGAACGCCCCCTACCTGCGGGTCCGGGCGACGCCGGACGCCGCCCCGGTGATGGTGACCCCGGAGCTCGACCTCGGCACCACCGGCCGCCTCGGCGTCGGCGCGTGGGCCCGGGAGAACGTCGGCACCCCTTCCGCCGGCGGTCCTTCCGCCGGCGGCCCTTCCGTCGTCCGTCCTTGACGACAGGCGGGCGGAAAACGCTTTCCCCCGCCCGCCCGGAAAACGCTTTCCGCACCCCTTCTCCGAAGGCAGCCGGCCCTCAGCCCACATGCACGCGCGGCCGCCGCGCCCGCTCGGGTTCGGCCTCGCGCAGCACCTCGCGGGTGACGGGGGCGACCTCGCCCTGGCCGAACAGGAAGAACCGCATGAACTGCGCGAACGGGTTGCCCTCGGTCCACTCGAAGTAGATGTGCGGCAGCTGCCCGGTGGTGTCGCGCACGTGCAGCAGTATCGCGGCGAGCGCGTTCGGGACGCTGGAGTGTTCCAGCGTCAGCACCCGGTAGCGGTCGTGCAGGACCTCGCCGCGGACCGTCAGCTCGGCCTCGAAGTCGGACGGGTCGAGCACCGTCACCTCGACGAAGACCAGGTCGTCCTCGGTCGGGATGTCGTTGTCGGCGCGGATCTGGTGCACCTTGTCGCGGTACTCGGCGAGGTCGCGGCCGTTCGGCTCGTTGGCGATGAAGCGGATCGTGCGGTGCGCGGTGTCGCGCACGAAGCGTTCCGCGACCTCGTCCAACTGCACGTCGGTGACCCGTAGTTCGAAGGCGCGGGCGAGGCGGGAGGCGAGCGAGACCAGCACGATGGCGGCGATGAAGCAGGCGCCGATCTTCACGCCGTCGGGGCGTTCGGCGATGTTGACGGCGGTGGTGTAGACGAACACCGCGGCGATGATCGCGAAGCCGATGGTCCAGTTGCGCTGCCGGGCGGCGCGCGCGGCGATGGTGACGGCGATCGCCGCGGAGGTGATCAGCACCAGCACGCCGGTGGCGTACGCGCCGCCCTGCTTGTCGACGTTGGCGTCGAACAGCCAGGTGACCAGGAAGGCGATCGCGGTGAGCACCAGCACCATCGGGCGCACGGCGCGCGCCCAGTGCGGGGCCATGCCGTAGCGCGGCAGGTAGCGCGGCATCAGGTTGAGCAGCCCGGCCATCGCGGACGCGCCGGCGAACCACAGGATGGCGATGGTCGACAGGTCGTAGATCGAGCCGAAGGTGTTGCCCAGGTAGTGGTGCGCGAGGTACGCGAGGGCACGGCCGTTGGCGGGGCCGCCGGCCTCGAAGGCGTCGGCGGGGATCAGCAGCGTGGTGATGAAGCTGGTGGTGATCAGGAAGCAGCTCATGATCACGGCGGCGGTGGTGAGCAGTTTGCGGGCGCCGCGGATCCGTCCGGTAGGCCGGTCCTCGGTGTCGTCGGGGTCGCCCTCGATGTGCGGCATCACGGCGACGCCGGTCTCGAAGCCGGACAGGCCGAGCGCGAGCTTGGGGAAGACCACCAGGGCGACGCCGACCATGACGATCGGGTTGCCGTGTTCGAGGCTGAGGGCGTGCGTCCAGTCGGTGATCACCGACGGGGCGGTGAGGACGTGCCACAGGCCGACGGCGACCACCACCACGTTCAGCGTCAGGTAGACCGCGACCAGGACGACGGCCACGCCGATCGCCTCGCTGAAGCCCTTCAGGAAGACGCCGCCGAGCAGTGCGATCAGCAGCAGGGTGATCAGCACCTGGTGTCCGCTGAGCAGGCTGGTCAGGTGCGGGTTCTCCACCAGGTGCGCGGTGGCGTCGGCGGCGGAGAGCGTGATGGTGATCAGGAAGTCGGTCGCCGCGAAACCGAGCAGCGCAAGAACGAACAGTTTGCCCTTCCAGAACGAAAGCAACCGTTCGAGCATGGCGATCGAGCCTTCGCCGTGCGGACTCTCCTGCGCGACCCGCCGGTAGACGGGCAGCGCGCCGAGCAGCGTGACGGCGACCAGCACGATGGTGGCGATCGGGGAGAGCAGCCCGGCGGCCAGGGCGGCGATGCCGGGCTGGTAGCCGAGGGTGGAGAAGTAGTCCAGGCCGGTCAGGCACATCACCCGCCACCAGCGTTGGCCGTGCTGCTGGTCGGTGGCCTGGGCGTGCGGGCCGGGGTGCTGCTTGGCCATGTCCGACAGGCCTTCCAGCAGCCAGGCCCGCAGGCGCTGTCGCGCCGAGCCGGTGTCCGCGCGGGCGGAATCGACCACTGTGCTGCTCCTGTCGTGGGATCGGAGCCCCGGGCCGCCGGATGCTCCGGCCCACCGGGCGGACTCCCACGTCAATGTAGGTCACGTCCGCCGCCGTCCGGGGCAGGCTGGAGCGTAACGTCCCCCATCTGCGCAGGTCGGAGCCGGTCCCGGCGGCTTGACGTCCCGTTGGGGCGGGCTTGGCACGCCGTTTGCCCGCCCGGCCGGGGTTCACGCGCGCCCCGCTCCGCCCGGGCAGGCCGGAGCGGGGCGAGTACCTTCGGGCGCGGCCTGTCAAGGGCCGAGCGGTCCCGACCGAGGGACGGTCGGGCGCGGTGGGGCCCGGTGTGCGGCGGGTACCGTGGGGCAGACTGCAGGGCGTCTGCGCCCGGACGCCGGTCCGGGCCGCCGCGGGCGCGCGAGGAGGAGTTGCTGCCATGTCCGAGGGTTCGGCACCGATCAGGGTGTTCCTGCTGGACGACCACGAGGTGGTCCGCCGCGGGGTGCACGACCTGCTGGACTCCGAGCCCGACCTGGAGGTGGTCGGCGAGGCCGGTACGGTCGAGCAGGCCCTCGCCCGGGTGCCGGCGCTGCGCCCGGACGTCGCCGTGCTCGACATGCGGCTGCCCGACGGCGACGGGGTCTCGGTGTGCCGGGAGTTGCGTTCACGGATGCCGCAACTCGCCTGCCTGATGCTCACCTCGTTCGACGACGAGGAGGCGCTGCTCGACTCGATCATGGCGGGTGCGGCCGGCTACGTGCTCAAGCAGATCTCCGGCACCGACCTGGTGACCGCGATCCGCACCGTCGCCTCCGGCCAGTCCATGCTGGACCCGGGCGCGGCGACCCGGCTGATGGCCCGCCTGCGCGGCGAGGCCCCGGCGCCCGCCCCCGACTTCCCCAACCTGACCGAGCGGGAGCGGGAGATCCTCGCGCTGATCGGCGAGGGCCTGACCAACCGGCAGATCGGCGAGCGGGTCTTCCTCGCCGAGAAGACCGTGAAGAACCACATCTCCCGGCTGCTGGCCAAGCTCGGCGTCGAGCGCCGGGTGCAGGCCGCGGTGATCGCCACCCAGACCCTGGCCGGGCACTCGCCGGAGCGCGGCGCCTGATCCGGGTCCGGGCCCGGACCCCGCTCCGGATCGGGTCCCGCCCCCGGGCCTGAATCCCGCTCCGGGGGTCCGGTCCCGATCCGGTCCCGATCCCAACCGCTGCCGGGCGGCTCGCGCTGCGCCCGGCGGTGTCGGAACTGCTGGCTAGTGTTCCCTCCGGTGGCCGGCCGACCGTGGCAGCCACCGGAGCCATCGGTGTTTGTGGAGGGGCAAGTGCGGCGCTGGGAGCTGGTCGGGGACGGTTCGGCGAAGTTCTGGGAAGCGGCGACCGACGGCGCGACCGTACGGATCCGCCAGGGCCGGATCGGCACCGCCGGGCGCGCCCAGGCCAAGGAACTCGCGGACCCGGCCGCCGCCGAGGCGCATCTCGCGCAGCAGATCGCGAAGAAGGAGCGCAAGGGGTACCGCGAGGCGGCAGCCACCGACGCTCCGACCGCACCGCCTTCCGAGGCTGCCCGGCCCACCGACGACACCGACGACCCCCACGACGTCGAGTTCGCCGAACTCCCCCACGAGGACGGCCCGTTCACGTTGCCCGCGTCCTGGTACCCGCTGGTGGTGCCGCGCCGTGGCGGCGGGGTGCCGGTCGGACCGGCCCGGCCGGTGATGGACCCGGCGGTGGCCGAGGACCTGGACGGGCTGCGGATCGCCAAGAACGAGGCCTGGATCGACCAGGTACTCCAAGAGCGGGCATCCGAGCGGTACTTGGTGCGGGCCGCCCGCGCACACCTGCGGGGCATGCCGGACGCGATCGGAGCGGCGGCCCTCGCGGCGATGCAGCGCGAGACCTGGCAGAAGGGCGGCTTCCAGGAGGTCTTCGACTGCTGGATCGCCCGCTTCGGGCTGGGCTTCGCGGCCCGCGCCACGGTCGCCGCCTTCGAGTTCGACGCGGGTTGCGCCCGGCCGAACCACCACCGGGCCGGCCTGGTCTCGGAGGGCGCGGGCCGCCGGGACCTGCGCGGCACCGAGTTCGCGTTCGCCCTGGCCCGCGAGGTGCGGCAGGCGCTGGCGCTCGCCGACGAGGACGAATACCGTTCCGTGCTGGCCGAGTTGGCGGCGATCCGGACCAGGCGCGACCGCCGGGCGGCGACGGTGTTCCTCGCCCCGGAGGTCCCGGGCTGGATGGACGAGTGCCTGGACGAGCTGCCCGCGCACCGCCGGATCAGCGAGGTCTCGTACGCGCTGCTGCTGCATTCGGTCGGCACCGCCGACCAGTTGGCCCGGCTGGAGCGGCAGTCGGCACTCTCCTGGTTCGACTGGTCCTCCGGTCAACTCGCCACCCTCGCCGATGCGTTGGGCGCCGCGAGCGTGTCGCTGCTCGGACGCGCCCTGGACACCCAGTACGACACCGACCGGCTCCGTGAACTCGCCCTCCAGACCGCCGAGTTCCCGAGCGACGAGGCGTTCCGGGTGCTGCTCGACCGGATTTCGATCCGGCACGTCCGGCCCGGCCTGCTGCGTGCCATGCACCGCTACCCGGTGCGCGCGGTACGGCTGTTGGCGGAGGCCGCCCGGCAGTGGGTCGGCGCGGAGGCCGCGAGCGCGCGGCAGCTGCTGGTCCGCCAGCTCGGCGTGCTGCGCCCGCACCTGCCCGAGGTGCTGGCCCAACTGGACGCCGACACCGCCGAGTTCGTCGCCGCCCTGGCCGAGGGAGCGCCGCAGCGGGTGCCGGAGGCGGCGGCGTCCGCACTGCCGGAGCTGCTGGCCTCACCGCCGTGGACGCGTCCGCGCCCGACCCGCAGGCCGAAGGCGCTGACCGGGATCGTCGCCGACGATCCCGCCCGACTGGTGTGGCAGGAGGGCGAGCGGGAGCAGTGGCTGGCCCACCGGGAGGGCCCGTGGGACTTCGGCCCGAGCTTCGACTGGGCCGCCGAGGCGGCCAAGTACCTGACCGAGGCAGGTGGCGTCTGGTACGGCGCGGAGCTGCTCAGGCACGGCCCTGCGGAGATCGTCGGCCCGTACCTGGCCGAGTGGCGGCCCGGCGACTACTGGGACTCGGCGGAGTCGCTTCGGCCGGTGGTGGCCAGGTTCGGCCTGGCCGCGCTGCCGTTGCTGCACGTCGGTGCGGCGGCGCAGCCCGCCCACGTCGTGCCGCTGCTGCTGCCGTTCCGGGACGCCACCGTCGCAGCGGTGATGGCGGACGCCCTGGTGCGTCTCAAGTCGCAGCGGGCGACGGCTCGTTCGTGGTTCGCCCGGCACGGTGTGGCGGGTGCGCTGCTGCTGGTGCCGAAGGCGGTCGGCAGGGCCGGCAAGGCGCGGCAGGCAGCGGAGAACGCGCTGCGGCTGGTCGCGGCGCAGCGGGGCGCTGAGGTGCTGCTGGCGGCGGTGCGGGAACGTTTCGGCGATCCGGTGGCGGCCGTGGTGGCGGAGGCCCTGGACGCGGACCTGCTGGTGACCACGCTGCCCGCGCGGATGCCGGAGTTCCCGGAGTGGCTGCTGCTCGGCGGGCTCCCGCAGTTGGTGCTGCGTTCGGATGCGGCGCTGCCGAGGTCGGCGGTGCGTCAGGTGGTCACCATGATGACGCTGTCGAAGCTGCGTGACCCGTACCCGGGGCTGCCGTTGGTGGCGGACGTGCTGCGGCCGGAGTCGGCGGCGGCGTTCGTCTGGGCGGTGTTCGAGGAGTGGCGGCAGGCGGGGATGCCCTCGTCGGACAGTTGGGCGCTGTTCGTGCTGGGCGAGTGGGGCGACGACGGGACCGCGCGCCGGCTGGCCCCGGTGCTGCGCGAGTGGCCGGGTCAGGGTTCGCACCACCGGGCGGTGGAGGGCCTGGAGGTGTTGGCGGCGATCGGCAGCGACGTCGCGCTGATGCAGTTGAACAGCATCGCGCAGCGGGTGAAGTTCAAGGCGTTGAAGACACGAGCGCGGGAGAAGATCACCGAGATCGCGGAGAGTCGCGGTCTGACGGCCGAGCAGCTCGCCGACCGGCTGGTGCCCGACCTCGGTCTCGCCGCCGACGGCACCACGGTCGTCGACTACGGCGCGCGGACGTTCACCGTCGGCTTCGACGAGCAGCTGCGCCCGTACGTCCTGGGCGCGGACGGCAAGCGGCGCAAGGACCTGCCCGCGCCCGCCGCGATGGACACTCCGGAGCTAGTGCTTTGACCGGGATGGTTCGCCGGGTTGGTGCTGCGCGCGGTTGGATGTGCGGTGTTGCCCGTTGATCCGGACCGTTGGGGGTG
>NZ_JBSGDD010000009.1:0-126626 GCF_053602195.1 Kitasatospora sp. NPDC004531
GTGCCGGGCCCCGCGGTCGGCGGGGCCCGGCACGGGGCGGGTCAGCCGGTGATCGGGCGGGTGTCGAGGCGGACGTGGTCGACGGCCCAGTACCAGTTGTTGCCCGCGTCGTACATGCGGAACTTGAGAGTCACCGTCCGCGCGCCGGCGGGGACGGCGAACTGGCGGGTGACGAAGGTGTTCTGGGCGTCCTTGCCGGCGTTGTCGTTGCCGGTGGTGTCGCTGCTGTAGCTGAGCAGGCGGGTCTCGGCGCCGGTGTCGAAGACGGCGGTGACGGACGCCTTCTGGGGGGCCTCCTGGCGGTAGTGGGAGTCGAAGCCGAGGTACAGGGTGGTGGCTCCGGCGGGGACGGCGACGGCGGGGGAGACCAGGGTGGAGTCGAACTTGCCCTTGGCGGCGGGGGATCCGGTGTCGTCCCAGTCGTCAGGGTCGGCGACGGCGAGGATGCCGAGGCCGCGGGTGAAGTTGCCGCGGTCCTGCCCGGCGGGGGTGGACCATTCGCGCTTGGTGTGGAAGGTCCAGCCCTGGAGCCGGGCGGTGCCCTGCGGCATGCCGGGCGCGTTGACCACGGACCAGCCGGCGGGGGCCTTCGCGGTCCAGCCGAGCACGCCCGAGACGGCGGTCAGCTCGGGGGCCAGCGACTCGAAGTCCTCGCCGAGCAGGAAGCCGGCCATCGACGGGGCGGTGCGCGCCGCGACCTCGCCGTCGGCGACGGCGTACCGGTCGCCGGCGGCGGCCCGCGCGGTGACCAGCAGCCGGCTGGTGCCGGTCGCGGCGAGCGTCGCGGGCACCGCGACCTCCCACTCGGCCTCGACGACCGTACCGGCGGCAGCGGTGGAAGCAGGCGCGGTGATCACCTTCGCGGCGGGCCAGCCGGCCGGCAGCACCGGCGCGGCCTCCAGCGCGGTGAGGTCGGCGGTGGCGGTGAACCGGGCCTTGAGCCGGGCGGGCCGGCCGGGCAGCAGCAGCGGTTCGTCGATGGTCGCGGACGCGGAGCCCAGCGTGACGTCGACGGCCAGCGGGTCGGCCAGGCCGATCGCCGGGTCGGTGTACCCGACTGCCTGGTGCGGCAGCCGGCCCGCGCGGCGGAAGCGGTAGCGGGCGTCGTCCCGGGCGGTGACCACCACGTCGTACCAACCCTCCTTGCCCACCGGCAGGTTGACGACCGCGGACTCGCCCGCGCCGAGCCGCACCTCGCGCTGCCCGCCGCCGTAGGCCAGGTCGCCGATGGTCATCACCCGGCTGACGCCGGTGCGGTTGGCGACCTCGACGGCCAACTGCCAGCCGCCCCCGCCGTCCTCGGAGACGGACGCCTCGTAGGAGCCGGCCGCGTCGCCGCGCAGGTGCCACAGCGCGCCGTTCGGGCCGTGCAGGCGCAGGTCGTAGCCGTCCGCGCCGATCTGCCAGCTGTCGGACAGCTTGCCCTTGACGCCCACGGTGTAGTGCCGGGGCGCGGCGCCGGGCTCCGGGTAGGCGGCGATCACGGCGCCCTGCCGGCCGGGATTGGCCAGGTCGAGGGTGAGCTGCCCCTTGCGGACGCGGGCCTTGACCTGCAGGTGGTAGGGGACGGGCCGGGCGGTGCGGGTGCCGCGGGCCTGCTGCGGGAAGTGCTGCGGCTTGGGGACGGTCGGCGCGGGCAGCTTGCCGGTGTCGGTGACCTTCTGCCGGTTGCCGGAGGTGTCCGGCAGCGTCGGCCAGGCCGGGTCCTGCCCGGAGAAGTCGAACAGGTTGGTGAGGTCGCCGGTGACCGCCCGCCGCCACGGCGAGATGTTCGGCTCGGCGACGCCGAAGCGCTTCTCCAGCAGCCGGATCACCGAGGTGTGGTCGTACACCGTCGAGTCGACCACGCCGCCGCGGGTCCACGGCGAGACCACCACCATCGGCACCCGCACGCCCAGGCCCATCGGGAACGGCCCGGCCACCAGGCTCTCCCCGGCGGGCAGCGTCGCCGACCAGCCCAGGCTGCCGTCCGCGTTCCTGACCCGGTAGCGGCCGTCCAGCCCGACCACCCGGTGGTACGTGGAGCCGCCCTTGGCGACCCGGACCACCACCTCGCCGTCCACCGGGACGGTGGAGGCGCCGCACCCGGCGGCCAGCGGCGGCACCGGCGGCAGCAGGTGGTCGAAGAAGCCGCCGTGCTCGTCGTAGTTGAGGATGAACACGGTCTTCGCCCACACCTCCGGGTTGGCGGCCAGCGCCGCCAGCAGCCGGGCCGTCAGGTGCTCACCGTTCGGGGGCGCGTAGTTGGCGTGCTCGGACAGCGCGGCGGGCGCGATCAGCCAGGACACCTGCGGCAGCTTGTCGGCCCGCACGTCGGCGGCGAACGCCTCCACCAGGGCGTCGCCCATCGCGAACGGGTCGTTCTTCTTCGCCGGGTCGCCGACCTGCCGCAGGCCGCGCTCGTACAGCGGCGAACCGGGCTTGGCCTGGATGAAGTTGGTGAACCAGGCCAGCGCGTTGTCGTCGAAGTTGTCCAGCGCCTGGTACGTCTGCCAGCTGACCCCGGCGCGCTCCAGCCGCTCCGCGTAGGTGGTCCACTCGAACCCGGCGGCGGGCTCGGAGTTGTCGGTCATCGGCAGGTCGCGGACGGTGCCGCCGCTGGTGCCCGACATCAGGTGCTCGCGGTTGGTGTTGGTGTTGCACTGCACCGAGGCGTAGTACGCGTCGCAGGTGGTGAACACCGAGGCCAGCGCGTGGTAGAAGGGCATATCGGCGCTCTCGTAGTACCCCTGGCCGAGCCAGCCGGACGAGCGCCGGGTCACCGAGCCGTCCGCCCGGCCGTCGTTCCAGGCGCTCATCGAGTCGCCGTAGCCGAACGAGGGCGCGCCCTGCTGGTAGGCGCTGGTGTGCGCGGCGTTCATCGGGAACGGCAGCAGGTGGCCCTCGGGCCGGGACGGGTCGGGCTGGTGGAAGACCGAGCGGCCGTTGACCCCGCGCACCGCGGCGCGGTCGCCGAAGCCGCGCACTCCGGGCAGGGTGCCGAAGTAGTGGTCGAACGCCCGGTTCTCCTGCATGAAGATCACCACGTGCTGGATGTCCTCCAGCCGGCCCGGGCGGGCGGGGGCGGCCAGCGCCTGACGGACGCTCAGCGGCAGCGCGGACAGCACGGCCGCGGCGGCGGCACCGCCCAGCAGGGTACGGCGCGACAGTTCGGGACTCATCGGGGGCTCCTCGTACACGGTGCCGGGCTTCGCTCACCCGGCCGCGACCATTCCTAGGCCGCCCAGGTGGACTGGACCGGTGCGGCGGATGGCCGACGGATGACGCACACGGCAACCTGTACAGACATCTCGCCCCGGCAGGAGGATGATCGGAAAACCCGTGACGACCCGGGCCGCGCATCGGTAATATCCCTAACCGTCCATCAGTCCTTACCGAACGCGGAGCGCCCCCATGCCCGACGACCCGACCGTCCCCCACCTCGTCCGGTCCTGGCTCAGCGGCTGGACGGCCTCCCGGGGCGCCGCCGACCCCCGGCCCGAACCCTGGGGCTGGACGATCGACGTCGGCCAACCCCGCCACCCCTGGCGGCACGTGCTGCCCGCCCCCACCGAGCCCGACGTCCGCGAACTCACCGCGGGCACCACCGTCCCGTGGACCTGGCTCAAGCTGTTCGACGCGGACGAACGCGCCCTGCCGTGGATCGGGCCCGGCTGGCACGTGGACGTCCCCGGCCACCTGATGAGCTGTCGGCTGCGCCCCGAGACCCCGGCCGCGGTGCCCGGCTACCGGATCACCAGCTGGAGCCGGGGCGGCGTGATCCGCGCGATGGTGCGCACCGCCGACGGCGCGTTCGCCGCCCGGGGACAGATCGGCCTCGGGGCGGGCACGGAACCCGGCGGGCCGCCGCTCGCCGTCGCCGACCAGATCGAGACCGCCCCCGAGCACCGCCGCCGCGGCCTTGGCACCCTGCTGATGCGCACCCTGCAGAGCGAGGCGCACGCGGCCGGCGCCCGCACCGGCCTGCTGGTCGGCACCACCCAGGGGCGCGCCCTCTACACCGCCCTCGGCTGGCAGTGGCACGCCCCGATGCTCAGCCTCTGGTACGACCCGTCCACGCCGGACGACCTCCCCGTCGGGGGCTCCTGACGGTGCGCCGGGAACGCCGACGCCCGCCGGGAGGGCGCACTCCGGGCGGGCGGTGATCGGCGAAAAAGCGGGAGACCGCGTTCAGGCGGCGATCAGCAGGGTGCGGCGCGGGGCGATCACGCTTCCGTCCGGCAGCAGCTCGCCGGTGTCGTCGAACAGCAGCACCCCGTTGCAGAGCAGGCTCCAGCCCTGCTCGGGGTGGCGGGCGACCGCTTCGGCCGCCTCACGGTCCGGCGACTCGGCGGACGGACAGTCGGTTCGGTGCTGGCACATCGTTGTACCTCGCTTCGCTCGGGATTCGCGCCGCCGAACGGTCACCCCCCTGGGCGCCGACCTGCCGGCGGAAACTTTCTCGCCGCAACAGGTGTGAAACGGCGTCAGCCGGGTAGGACGTGTGGTCTTCCTCCCGACCGACAACAAGTGTCCGACTCTCCGGGCGCTCCCGCAGGCATTTGGTGACATGCGCCACAGAAGATCCGGCGAGATCACCCTACCGGGCGGCGGGCGGCGCGTTTCGCGCCCGGACGGGCCATCCCGGAGCGATCCGATCGGATCAGTCCGGGATGGCCCGTCCGGGTGGTGCGGGGGCCCGTCCGGGTGGTGTCAGCCGATCAGCGCGGTCGGCCGGGCCGCCGGGGCGTGCGCCAGCCGGGCCAGCAGCTCCGCCGCGGACAGCACCTGATGGGCCGCCACTCCGACGGGCGCGGGCGCCAGCGGGATCAGCAGGTCCTCGCCGGGCAGCGCGCTGTGCAGCCACAGCACCGACGCGTAGTGCTCCGGCAGCGACAGCAGCCGCGGCTCGTAGCGCGCGGGGGAGGGGTGCACCAGCTGCCAGGCCTGCCGCAGCGCCCGCACCGTGGAGTCCAGGAAGGGCCCGGCGGCCAGGTGCGAGAACACCGGCCCGTCCGCGCCGGCGGCGACCTCGGCGGCGGCCACCACCTGCTCCAGCCCGTCCTCGGAGAACTCGCCGGTGGCCAGCGGCCGCTGCTCCCGGGCCGGGAGCGCCCCGCCCGCGCCGTCGCAGTCGCCGTGCGGGCACCCGGACGGCGCCGCCTGCGCCGGGCAGGCGCGCAGCAGGAACCGCCAACCGACGCACTCCGCCCCGGCCAGTCGGCGCTCGGGCCCGCGCAGGGCGTGCACGGGCAGCGCGAGCAGCGGCTCCGGGCGGCCGGCGCTATGGCGGAGCACGGCCGTCGCCGACGGCGGCAGGGCCGCCCCGGGCGCGAGGGCCGAGCGTACGGCGTCCAGAGCGCCGACCGGGGGCTGGGACAGGTGCAGCGTCATGGTGAGTCGCCTCTCCGTTCGAGATCGGCGTACTGCGGCATACCGGCATGGCGTCGACATTGACGGGGTCTGGCCGTGTCCGGTTGGGCAAGAGCGCCGAAGGGGTGGGCGGGTCGTCGACGAGTCCCTCGACAGTGGGGGTTTCTCGGACGGCCCTGACCTGGCCTGAGCGGCGTGCGAATTCTACTCGAACAAGTGCGCAGGGTGACCTTCATATCACGTTCCGTTGTGCCGCGCAAGCGGGTTTGAACTGACGATGCGTCAGAAACCTTGCGCCGTTCGGCGGTTCGCGTCCGGGGCTAGAAATCTTCGCGCGGGGCATGATGCACAGGCACTGTCGACCGAGGGGAGGGAAGGCACCCGTGGGCGAGAAAGTCGTGGCGACCCGGGCGGAGCTGGCCGACCGGCAGCAGTACCGCCGCAAGCTCCAGTCCTGTCTGGACGTGCTGGGGCGGATGCTCAGCGAGGAACGGTTCGACCGCCCCAAGGCGATGATGGGCCTGGAGATCGAGATCAACCTGGCCGACGAGCAGGGCGGCCCGATGCTCGGCAACGAGCAGGTGCTGGACGCGATCTCTTCTACCGACTTCCAGACCGAGCTCGGCCGCTTCAACATCGAGCTCAACGTCGCCGCCCGCCGCCTGGGCGGGCACGTCTTCGAGGACCTGCGCGAGGAACTCGGCACCGCCCTGCGCTACGCCGACCACCGGGCCGCCCAGGCCGGCGGCCGCCTCGTCATGGTCGGCATCCTGCCGACCCTGGACCTGGCGCACGCCGGGCTGGACGCGATGTCCAGCAACGACCGCTACACCCTGCTCAGCGACCAGATCCTGGCCGCCCGCGGCGAGGACATCGCGCTCGACATCGAGGGCGTCGAGCGGCTGACCATCGACTCGGTGTCGATGGTCGCCGAGGCCGCCGCCACCTCCCTGCAACTGCACCTGCAGGTCACTCCCGCCCGGTTCGCCTCGGTGTGGAACGCCGCCCAGTCGATCTGCGGCGTCCAGCTCGCCCTCGGCGCGAACTCGCCGTTCCTGTTCGGCCGCGAGCTGTGGCGCGAGACCCGACCGGTGCTCTTCCAGCAGGCCTGCGACACCCGGACGGCCGAGCTCAAGGCGCAGGGGGTCCGGCCGATCACCTGGTTCGGGGAGCGCTGGGTCGACTCCGTCTACGACCTGTTCGAGGAGAACCTGCGGTACTTCCCGGCGCTGCTGCCGATCTGCGAGGACGAGGACCCGGTCAAGGTGCTGGCCTCCGGCGGCGCGCCCCGGCTCGGCGAGATGCGCCTGCACAACGGCGTCATCTACCGCTGGAACCGCCCGATCTACGACGTCGCCGACGGCGTCGCGCACCTGCGGGTGGAGAACCGCTGCCTGCCCGCCGGCCCCACCGTCGCCGACATCCTCGCCAACGCCGCCTTCTACTACGGCCTGGTGCGGGTGCTGGCCGAGCAGCCCCGTCCGATCTGGACCAGGCTGCCGTTCGAGAAGGCCGACGAGAACTTCCGCAGCGGCGCCCGCCACGGCATCGACGCCGTCCAGTGGTGGCCCCGCTCCGGGCGCGGCGCCCGCGGCCTGGTCCAACTGCCCGCCACCGACCTGGTGCTGAACGAACTGCTGCCGCTCGCCCACCAGGGCCTGGACCGCTGGGGCATCGCCGCCCGCGACCGCGACCACTACCTCGGCATCATCGAGCAGCGCTGCCTGCGCCGCACCAACGGCGCCGCCTGGCAGGCCGCCGTCGTGCACCGCCTGCGCGAACGCCACGGCCTTGACCCGAACGCCGCGATCGCCGCCATGACCCGCCGCTACATCGAGGGCATGCGCAGCGGCGAGCCCGTGCACACCTGGCCGGTGGACTGACCGCAGGCCCGCCCCCAGGGGTCCAGGAACGTCTCATCGTCCTGTGAAAGGATGATCGGCCCGGAGCCGCCGCAGGAGCTCCGGGCCGCATCCGCCCTCGGGGAGACCAGTGACCACCGCCTCGGCCGAGCCCGCCACCACCCAGACCCCCTCGCGCCGGCTGCTCGCCGTCGAACTGCTCGTCGTCCTCGGGCTCTCGCTCGGCGCGAGCGGCGTCTCCGCGCTGATCAGCTTCATCGGCTCGCTCACCGAACCCGTCGGCCTCGGCCAGCAGGTCGCCACCCTCAACGCCTCCCGCGCCCCCGGCCGGCCCTGGCTCGACCTCGCCTGGCAGCTGTACGCCGTCGCCCGCGGCCTGATGCCGGTCGCCCTGGTCGGCTACCTGCTGGTCCGCGAAGGCGCCTCGCTGCGCACCATCGGCTTCGACCTGCGCCACAAACTCCCCGACCTCGGCCGGGGCGCGCTGCTCGCCGCGGCCATCGGCGGCTCGGGGCTGGCGCTCTACCTCGGCGCGCAGGCCGCCGGCTTCAACCTGACGGTGGCGCCCTCCGGCCTGCCCGAGGTGTGGTGGCGCATCCCCGTGCTGGTCGCCGCCGCCTGGCAGAACGCCATCCTCGAAGAGGTCGTGGTGGTCGGCTACCTGGTGCGCCGGCTGCACCAGATCGGCTGGTCGTGGCCCGCGATCATCACCGCCAGCGCGGTGCTGCGCGGCTCGTACCACCTGTACCAGGGCATCGGCGGGCTGGTCGGCAACATGGTGATGGGCGTGGTGTTCTGCCTGCTGTACCGCCGCTGGCGCCGGGTCGGCCCGCTGGTCGCCGCGCACGCCCTGATCGACACCGTCGCCTTCGTCGGCTACGCGCTGCTGGCCGGGCACGTCGACTGGCTGCCGTCCTGACCGAAACCGCCCGACGGCTGGCCGGTCGGCGATAGGCTGGCGGTCGGCGGTGCGCCGAGGAGTCGGGGGAGCGGGAGCGGCATGGGCGGGGAGCAGGACTGGCACGGCGACCGCGACCGGGAGCGCGTCCGCCGGATCGCGGACGCGCTGCACAAGCTCACCGGGCACCGGCCGACGCAGGACACCCGCAAGGGCGTCACCAAGATCAGCCTTCAGGTGGTCGACCGCCCCGACCGCGCCCAGACCCAGGCGGTGCTGCGGGTGCTGGGGTACGGCGACCGCTTCGGGCACAGCCGCACCGCCCGCTGGGAACGGGTCTGGGTCGAGGTGGGCGAGCCCCGGCCCGCGCGCCCGGAGGCCGAGTCGGCGCCGCTCAGCCCGCCCACCGGTTGAGCCAGTTCTGCGTCGGGGGCCGGCGCAGCAGCCGGTCCACGTGCTCGCGCCGCAGGCCCTGCGCCGGGTCGATCGGCATCAGCAGCCGGTCCGGGCGCAGCAGGCTGCGGCGCACCAGCCGGGACGGGATCAGGTCGTCCACCCAGGCGAACGGGCGGCCCTCGGCGTAGCGCAGCAGCGGCGCCCACTTGAAGGCCGAGAACAGCTCCATCAGCGGCACCCGCGGGTCGCCGGGCTGCGGCACGTAGCCGCTGAACTTCACCACCGGCAGCTCCGGCAGGCCCAGCAGCGGGGCGATGTACCGATTCGCCTCGAACTCCCAGGTGGTCGCCCACACCAGGTCGTAGTGGTCGGCCAGTTCGCGCAGCCACTCGCCGTGGCGCGGGGACAACAGCACCGAATAGCCCAGCAGCGTATGGGAGTCGAAGTCCTCGTCGGGGTGCGGGAACACCGGGTTCAGCACCCCGTCGACGTCAACGTACAGCAGCGGCTTGCCCATGCGGATTCCTCACCGGGTCGTGGCCAGTTGCCCGCACGGACGCATTCCGGGCCCCGCGGGTTGCACCGGGCGCCCGCTGTCACCCGGACGGGGCAGGCTCCGGTTGCGGCCTGTTGCCGCGCGCCTCCGGCACCTTGCGTTCCAACTGCCGCACCTCGGGCACCAGGAGCACCGCCGCGGCCAGGCCCAGGCAGGTCAGCGCGCACGCCCACAGCGCGCCGGAGCGGCCCAGCGCGTTCGCCACCGGCCCGGCCAGCGCGGTGCCCGCGGGCATCAGCGCGAAGGACCCGAAGGCGTCGTACGCGGAGATCCGCGACAGCAGTTCCTCCGGGATCTCCTGGCGGAGCGCCACCAGCCAGCCCACCACGAACACCGTGACGCCGACGCCGGACAGGAACATCGCCACCACGACGGGCGCCAGCGGCAGTTCGAGCGCCAGCGCCAGGGCGGGCAGGCCGAACAGGAACACGCCGCCGTTGCCGACCAGCAGCACCCGGCGCGGCTGCCAGCGCGCCATCAGCACCGCGCTCGCCACCATGCCGACGCTGAGCGCGGCCATCGCGGTGCCCCACGCCCCGGCGCCGCCCATCCGGTCGTCGGCGACCACCGGCCCGTACACCGTCTCCACGGCCAGCACGCAGGCGTTGATCAGCGAGAACTGCACGACGATCGCCCACAGCCAGCGGCGCGAGACGAACTCCCGCCAGCCGACCCGCAGTTCGTGCACCAGGCTGGGGCCGCTCGCGCGCTTCCCGCCGACCTGCTCCAGGCCGGCCCGCATCAGCGCGGCCACCGCGAAGCAGGCCGCGTCCACCGCCAGCACCCAGCCCGGGCCGGACACGGCGGCCAGCAGGCCGCCGAGCGCGGCGCCGGCGATCTGCGCGCCGTTCATGCCCATCTTGAACACCGAGATCGCCTTCGAGGCGTGCTCGGCGGGCACCGCCTGGAGGATCACGCCCTCCGCCGCCGGGGTGTAGAACGCCTGGCCCGCGCCGCCGGCGGCGGCGAGCACCAGCAGCGCCCACAGCGGCGGATGCCCGATCAGCACCAGCGCGGCCAGCGCCGCCTGCGAGACGGCGTTGAACGCGTTGGCGCTCACCATCACCACGTGGCGCGGCCACCGGTCGGCGACCGCGCCGCCGAGCAGCATCAGCACCACCAGCGGCACCGTCCGCGCCGCCGTCACGTAGCCCACCTCGGCGGTGCCCCAGCCCGCCTCCAGCACCGCGAACGCGGTGGCGATCGGCGCGGCGGCGTTGCCCAGCCCGCTCACCACCGTCGCGGCGGTCTGGATCCGATAGTTGCGGCCGGCCCAGGCCGGGTAGCTGATTCGCACCGGCCGACGATCGCCCGTCAACACCCGCCCTGTCCACCGAATTTCAGCGCGTCCATTCCTCGGCGAGCATCCCCAGCACCACCTCGTCGACGAACCGGCCGGTCACCCAGGCCGCACCGCGCATCGTCCCCTCGACGTGGAACCCGGCCCGCTCGGCGGCGCCGATCATCGCGGTGTTGTCCGCGAGCGTGTCCACCTGGAGGCGGTGCAGTCCGCACACCTCGAAGCCGTACCGGCACAGCACCCGCACCACGTCCGTCCCCAGGCCGCGCCAGCGCATCGCGGGCCGCAGCGACAGGCCGAGGTGCGCGGAGCGGTGGTGGGTGTCGACGCCCCACAGCACGGCCGCGCCGGCGAGTTCGCCGCCCGCGCGCTCCACTGCCGAGAACACCGCCGCGTTCTCGGGCCCGGGCCCCTGGAACGGCGAGGCCTCGACGGGCAGCGGCCGCCAGGGCCGCCCGTCGGTCCGGGCGCGGGTGGCGACGTCCTCGTACAACTCCCCGTGCAGCACCGCGACATCGCTCTCCTGCCGGGCCCGCAGCAGGACCTTCTCCCCGATCAGCATCCACCACAGCTACCACCCGGAAGCCGGCCCGGGCCAGTGGTTCGCGCTCAACCCAGGTGCGCCCACAGGAAGGTGAGGGTGCGGCGCCAGGCGATGGCGGCCTGGAGGGGGTCGTAGCTGCTGGGGGTCTTCTCGTCGTTCATGAAGGCGTGGCCGGCCGGGTAGAAGTGGATCTCCGGGCGGCGGTCGGTGGCCTCGCCGATGCGGATGGCGGCCTCGTCGACCACGGCGACGGGCAGCGAGGCGTCCTGCTCGCCGAAGTGGCCCAGGACGTGGGCGGTCAGGCCCCGGTAGTCGTACTCGGGGTCGGCGGGCAGGCCGTAGAACGGGACGACGGCGGCGACCCGGTCGCCCTCGTGGGCGGCGAGCCGCAGGGCGAGGCCGCCGCCCATGCAGAAGCCGACCACGCCGATCGCGTCGCCGACCGAGCCGGGGTGCGCCAGCAGGTAGGACACGGCCGCGGTGAGCTCCTCGGCGACCCGCGCGGCGGGCAGTTCGCGCTTCATCCGGGCCGCCGCCTCCGCGTCGTGGGTGACGGTGCCGCCGTACAGGTCGGGCGCCAGGGCGAGGAAGCCCTCGGCGGCGAGCCGGTCGGTGAGTTCGGCGATGTGCCGGGTCAGCCCCCACCACTCCTGGATCACCAGGACTCCGGGGCCCACCCCGGCGGGCGGCGCCGCCAGGTAGCCGTGCACGGTCCGGCCCAAGTGGCCGGCGAAGCTGACGTTCTGGCGGGCAGCGCCCATGGCCTCTCCGTCGGGGTGGCCGCGCGCGGCGGCGGGCAGGCAGGTTCGACTGGCACTCTAGGCCCGGACCCGCGTCCGCCGCCCGCACGGTGACGGTGTGTCAGTGACTGTTCAGCCCATCTCTTCCAGCGCTTTGCCCTTGGTCTCCGAGATGCAGAAGGCCACGAACGGGATCGACAGCAGCGCGAAGCAGGCGTAGATCACGTACGTCGCGGACAGGTTCCAGTCGGACAGCGTGGGGAAGGAGACGGTGATCGCCCAGTTGGCGATCCACTGCGCGGACGCGGCGACCGACAGGGCGAGCGCCCGGATCGCGTTCGGGAACATCTCGCCGAGCAGCACCCACACCACCACGCCCCAGGAGAACGCGAAGCACAGCACGAAGACGTGCGCGGCGACCAGCGCCACCACCGCGTGGGTGTCGTCGAGGGTGGCGGTGTCGCCGGTGCCGTGCCGGTAGGAGAACGCCCAGGCGGCCAGCGCCAGCGCGACCGCCATGCCGGCGGAGCCCGCCAGGGCCAGCGGCTTGCGGCCGATCCGGTCCACCAGCGCCATCGCGATCACCGTGCCGATGACGTTGATGATCGAGGTGGACAGCGACAGCAGCAGCGAGTCGGACTCCTTGATGCCGACCGACTGCCACAGGAACGACGAGTAGTAGAAGATCACGTTGATGCCGACGAACTGCTGGAACACCGAGGCGCCGATGCCGACCCAGACGATCGGCAGCAGCCCGAACCGGCCGCCGAGCAGGTCCGACAGCCGCGGCTTGCGCCGGGTCTCCAGCACCCGACGGATCTCCGCCACCCGGGCGTCCAGGTCGACGTTCGGGCCCTCGACCTCCACCAGCACCTTGCGGGCCTGCTCCTCGCGCCGGTCCGCGATCAGGTAGCGCGGCGACTCGGGGATGGCCAGCGCCATCAGCCCGTACACCAGGGCGGGCACCGCCTCCACGCCGAGCATCCACTGCCAGGCCTGGACGCCCCCCAGATGGTTGGTGGACTCGCCGCCCGCCGCCTGGTTGAGCGCCCAGTTGGCGAGCTGCGAGACCGTGATGCCGAGCACGATCGCCATCTGCTGGAACGAGGCGAGCCGCCCCCGGTAGGCGGTCGGCGCGACCTCGGCGATGTAGGTCGGGGCGATCACCGAGGCGATGCCGATCGCGATGCCGCCGACCACCCGCCACACCCCCAGCACCTGGATGCTGGGCGGGAACATCGAGCCGACGCCGCTGATCGCGAACAGCGTCGCGGCCATCAGCATGGTCCGCACCCGGCCCAGGTGGTCGGCCAGCCAGCCGGCGACCACCGCGCCGGCCGCCGAGCCGAGCAGCGCGATCGCCACCACGAACGCGGTCTCGCCGTTGCCGACGCCGAAGTGCTTCTGGATGCCGGTGACCGCGCCGTTGATCACCGCGCTGTCGTAGCCGAACAGGAAGCCGCCCATCGCGGCAGCGGCGGAGATGAACACCACATGGCCGAGGTGCTCGTCCCGGACGGCGGAGGAGTGGGTAGCCAGTGCTCTCTCCCTACGTGACGATCCGTCCGGTTACGGGCGGAAATATCCGGAGGTAATTCGACCAGCGGCTACCCCGTGACGCGGCCTCGACACGCCCGGAACCGACGAAGCGTCACGGCCCGGACGCCCGGAACCGGCGAGGCGTCACGGCTCCAGGCGCCTGGCGCGCCGCCGCAGCAGCTGCGCCCGGGCCGCCGCGTCCTGCGGGTTGCCGCCCGCCGCGTGCCGCTCGGCGAGGCGCTCGGCGATGTCCCCCTGCATCTCGACCGGCTTCTTGTCGTCGTACTTGAACTTCGCCCGCACCCGGCGCACCGTCAGCCGCAGTCCGCGCAGGCCGGTCAGCACCCCGCCGTACGGCGCCGCCCCGACCGTCACGCGGTCCTCGGCGTTCTCCGGCTGGAAGTGCGCCAGCTGCCGGTTGAGGATCTCCGCCTTGCCGGCCGGGTCGTCCACCACCTCGGCCGTGCAGGCGAACTGCACCGAGGCGTAGTAGCTGGTCGGCGTGTACGGCGCGCCGCGCCAGCGGCCCGGGGCGAAGGCGTAGTCGTCGGTGACCGCCAGCGTCACGTGCGGATCGGCGCGGACCGCCGCCAGCAGCGGGTTGGGGGCGGCCAGGTGCAGCAGGATCTCGCCGGCCCCGGCGTCCAGCAGGAAGTGCGTGGGCACCAGGACGGGGCCCTCGGGGCCGTTGGCGGCCAGCGTGCCGAAGTCCCGCCCGGCGGCCAGCCACTCGCGCCACTCCTGCTCCGAGCCCCGGTCCCAGCCGCGGATCAGCATGCCGGGCCCGCCAGGTAGCCGGGCAGCTCGGCGGTCGAGTGCGCGGCGGGCTCCGGCGCGCCGTACACCGGGGCGACCGGCACCACGCCCGCCCAGTACGGCAGGCCGAGATCCTCCTCCTCGTCCTCGACGCCGCCGGTGCGGGTCTTCGCCGACACCTGGTCCAGCTCCAGCCGGATCACCGCCGTCGCCGCCAGCTCCCTGGCGTTGCCCGGCCGGCAGTCCGCGGCGCGGCCCGGCACCGCCTGCTCGACGATCGCGTCCAGCGCGACGCGCAGCTCCTCGGGGTCGGTGACCTGGTGCGCGGTGCCGTGCGCCACCACCGAGCGGTAGTTGACGGAGTGGTTGAACGCCGACTTCGCCAGCACCAGGCCGTCCAGGTGCGTCACCGTCACGCACACCGGGAGGCCCTGCTCGGCGCGGGCGTCGCGCAGCGGGCGGCTGCCGGTGGAGCCGTGGATGTACAGCCGGTCGCCGACCCGCGCGTACAGGGTGGGCAGCACCACCGGCGCGCCGTCCCGGACGAAGCCCAGGTGGCACAGGTAGCCGGCGTCGAGGATCGCGTGCACCGCCGCGCGGTCCCAGGAGGCCCGGTGCTTGTCCCTGGTGGGCGTGGTGAGATCGTTCCGGGTGTAGGCGTCCTTCGGCGTGTCCGGCATGACAGCCCCCTATGTACTAGTGCATAATCATGTTTGTGCTAGGAGAATATCGGATCACGGGTCGGCGGGCCAGCGAGATCGCCGCCGACGTCGAACGCGCCGTCGCCGACGGCCGGTTGGCGCCCGGAGCCGCCCTGCCGCCACTGCGCGACCTGGCCGGCGAACTCGGCGTCAACCCCAACACCGTCGCCGCCGCCTACCGCCTGCTGCGCGAACGCGGCGTCATCGAGACCGCCGGGCGCCGCGGCAGCCGCATCCGACCCCGCCCCGCCACCACCCCCCGCGACGAGGCCCGCCTGCCCGTCCCGCCCGGCGCCCGCGACCTGTCCGCCGGCAACCCCGACCCCGCGCTGCTGCCGCCCCTCGGCCCCGCCCTGGCCGCAGCCGCCGCCGGACCTGTCGTCATGTACGGCCACGGCGTCGCCGAACCCGAACTCCTCGACGGCTTCCGCGCCGAATTCCGCGCCGACGGCGCACCCGAGGGCGAACTCGCCGTCTGCTCCGGCGCGTTGGACACCATCGGCCGCGTCCTCGCCGCCACCCTGCGCACCGGCGACACCGTCGCCGTCGAGGACCCGGGCTGGGGCAGCCTGCTCGACCTGGCCCCCGCCCTCGGCCTGCGCACCATCGGCGTCGCCGTCGACGACCAGGGCCCGCTCCCCGACGCCGTCGCCGCCGCCCTCGACGCCGGCGCCCGCGCCCTGGTCGTCACCAGCCGCGCCCAGAACCCCACCGGCGCCGCCCTCACCCCCGCCCGCGCCGCCGCGCTGCGCACCGTCCTCGCCGCCCGGCCCGAGACCGTGCTGATCGAGGACGACCACGGGCACGGCATGGTCGACCAGCCCTTCCAGTCGCTCGCCTCCGACGGGCGCGGCGGCACCACCGTCGGCCGCTGGGCGCTGGTCCGCTCCGCCGCCAAGGCCCTCGGGCCCGACCTGCGGGTCGCCGTGTTCATCGGCGACGCGGACACCGTCGCCCGGGTGCTCGGCCGCCAGCGGCTGGACGTCGGCTGGGTCAGCCACCTGCTGCAGCGCGCCGTCGTCGAGCTGCGCCGCACCGACGCCGCGCCCGCCGCGAGCGTCGCCGCCGCGTACCGCTCGCGGCGCGACGCGCTGCTCAATGCGCTGGCCGCGCACGGCGTCCGGGCCCACGGCGCGAGCGGGGTCAACGTGTGGGTGCCCGTCCCCGACGAGACCGCCGCCGTCGCCGCCCTCCTCCACCACGGCTGGGTGGTCGCCCCCGGCTCCCGCTTCCGCCTCGCCTCCCCGCCCGCCGTCCGGATCTCCATCGCCACCCTCCACCCCACCGACGCCCCGGCCCTCGCCGCCGCCGTCGCCGCCGCCCTGCACAGTCCGGGGCAGGGCTCCCGGGTGACGTGAGAGCCGCCTGCGGCGGGCGGCGGGGCCGGTTGAGGTGGCCGCTCCGTGCGGTCGCGTCGGGCTGTATCCGTACGTGCTGTGACGAAGCCCCCGGCCGGGGTGGGCGGGGGCTTCGTGGGGGCGGCGGGGGTCAGCCCTTGGCGAGGAGGGCCTGGGCGTGTTCGCGGACCTGGTCGCGGGAGAGGTAGGCGTCCGTGTACTCGAAGTCGCGCAGGCGGGCGGGCTGGCGGGCCAGGAAGCCGGTGCGGACGAAGTCGTCCCCGGCGGTGGCGTTCAGCAGCCAGTTCGCGGTGGTGCGGTACTTCGCGGAGTTGGTGCGCATCGCCATGACGTGGTAGCCGCGTGCCACCAACTGGGCGGGCACGCCGTGCAGTTCGACGCCCATCGGCTTGGAGACGGCGTCCTTGCCGCCGAGGTCGACGACCAGGCCGAGGTCCTTGTGGAAGTACGGCTGGAGCGGCTGGTTGCGCAGCGCCGCCACCAGGTTGTCGGCGAGCTGCCGGCCCTGCCGGGCCGAGTGCTGCGCGGTCGGCGGGCACACCGCGCCGTCGCCCTTGGCGAGGTCCGGCACCGCCGCGGCGTCGCCGAGCGCGAACACGCCCTCGTACTGCGGCACTCGCATCTCGGCGGTCACCGCGAGGCGTCCGCGCACCGTCTCCGCGTCCAGCGTGCCGATCAGCGGGGACGCGGCCACGCCGGCCGTCCAGATCAGCGTCCGGCACGGCAGGGTGCGGCCGTCGGTGAACTTCACCGTCTCCGCGCCGACTTCCGCGACGGACACGCCCAGCGACACGTCCACGCCGCGCTTGCGGAGGATCTCCAGCGCGGTCTGGCCGAGCTTGTCGCCCAGTTCCGGCATCAACTTCGGCGCGATGTCGATCAGATGCCACTTGATCAGGTCCGGGTCCAGGCGCGGGTAGCGCTTGAGCGCCGCGGTGGTGAGCCGCTGCAGGCAGGCCGCCGTCTCGGTGCCCGCGTAGCCGCCGCCGACCACCACGAACTGCAGCCGCGAGGCCCGCTCGTTCTCGTCCATGGACGCGGAGGCCAGGTCGAGCTGGGCGATCACGTGGTCGCGGATGTAGGTCGCCTCGGCGAGCGTCTTCATGCCGCGCGCGTAGTCGGGCAGGCCCGGGATGTCGAAGGTCCGGGTGACGCTGCCCGGCGCCAGCACCAGGTGGTCGTACTTCTCCGCGATCACCTCGTCGGTGATCTTGCGGACCACCGCGACCTTGGAGCGCGGGTCGATGCCGATCGCCCCGCCGGGGACTATGTGGGTGCGGCGCAGCGTGCGGCGCAGCGAGATCGCCACCGACTGCGGGGTCAGCACCCCGGCCGCGACGTGCGGCAGCAGCGGCAGGTACAGCTGGTAACTGAACGGCGTGACCAGGGAGATCTCCGCCTCGGAAGGGGCGAGCTTGCGCTCCAGACGGCGCGCGCACTCCAGCCCGGCGAAGCCGCCGCCGACGATCAGGATCCGAGGTCGTTCCATCGTTCATCCCCTACGTGTGCGGGTCCGTGAACTGCGTCCGTGCCGACGTGAGCGAATCAAGGACGACTGCTGGCCACACTCGCACGGCGGCACGGCGGGTGCATCTCCAACGGCCCCCGCCGCCCGCCCGGCCGGTGCCGGGCCGTGGCCGCCCATCAGGGCCGCTAGGCTGTCGGGATGCTCTCCGAGGTGACGGCCGTCCGCTACGCGACGCCGCTGCGCGAAGGCGGTTCGATGCCCGGCCTGATCGAGGCCGACGACCGCCGCCTGTACGTGCTGAAATGGGTCGGCGCGGCCCAGGGCCGCAAGGCGCTGGTCGCCGAGGTGCTGGCCGGTGAACTCGGCCGCCGGCTCGGCCTGCCGGTGCCGGAACTCGTCCTGGTCGATCTCGACCCGGTGCTCGCCCGCAGCGAGCCCGAGGTGCAGATCCAGGACCAGATGCGGGCCAGCGGCGGGGCCAACCTCGGCATGGCGTTCGTCTCCGGGGCACTCAACTTCGACCCGCTCTGCTTCGACGTGGACACCGACACCGCCGCCCGGGTGCTCTGGTTCGACGCCCTGATCGGCAACGTCGACCGGTCCTGGCGCAACCCCAACCTGCTGGTCGCCACCGGCGGCCTGCGGCTGATCGACCACGGTGCCAGCCTGATCTTCCACCACAGCTGGGCGCGCGCCGAGGCCTGGCGCCGCAAGCCCTACGACGCCTCCGACCACGCCCTGCGGCACGCCGTCGGCCACCTGTCGAAGGTGGACGCCGAACTCGCCGCGCTGGCCGGGGCCGCGCTGCCCGCCGCCGTCGCCGCCGTGCCCGACGTGTGGCTCGCCGACGAGCCCGGCTTCGAGAACCCCGACGCCGTCCGCGCCGCCTACACCGAGCAGCTCACCGCCCGCCTCGCCGGGCCCCGCGACTGGCTCCCGGAGGTGGCCGCCTGATGGACCAGGACCCGTACCCCAAGGACTACGAGTACGCGCTGATCCGCGCCGTCCCCCGGGTCGAGCGCGGCGAGTGCGTCAACATCGGCGTGCTGCTGTACTGCCGCGACTCCGGCTACCTCGGCGCCCGCACCCACCTCGACCAGGGCCGACTGCTGGCCCTCGACCCGGTCGCCGACGTGGCCGGCGTGCGGCGAGCGCTGCGCGGCGTCGAGGCGGTCTGCGCGGGCGGCGAGGCCGCCGGGCCGGCCGCCGCGGACAGCCCCGGGCAGCGCTTCCGCTGGCTCACCGCCCCGCGCAGCGCCGTCGTCCAGCCCGGCCCCGTGCACACCGGCCTGACCGCCGACCCGGCCGCGGAACTGCACCACCTGTTCGACCGTCTGGTGCTGTAGGCCGCGCTGTTTCTCCGACCCCCGACATACTTGCCTCGCTCAATACTGGAGGTACTGAAACGATGGGCGTACCCTGACCGCCATGGGCAGCACCACAGGCACCGGCACCGCACCCTCCACCACCGAACTGATGGACCAGGTCGCGGCCGTCGGCACGGCCTACTTCCAGGACTTCGCCGCCGCCGCGGCCCGCCACGGACTCAACTCCTCGCAGGCCAAAGCACTCAAGGGCATCCTCGAACCCGTCCCCATGCGCGCCCTCGCCGGGCGCCTGGGCTGCGACGCCTCCAACGTCACCGGCATCGTCGACCGCCTCGAAGCACTCGGCCTCGCCCGCCGCGAAGCCGCCGCCGCCGACCGCCGCGTCAAGATCGTCACCATCACCGACGACGGCCGCACCGTCCTCGACCGGATCCGCGACGACATGACCCGCGCCCGCCAGGCCTTCGACAGCCTCGACCCCGAGCAACGCGCCGCCCTGTCCCGGCTCTGCCAACAGGTGCTGCCGCTGCTGCGCCCCTGACCGTCGGCCCGGTGCTCTACGCTCGCCGGATGCACCAGGCGAACGGATGGACCTCGACCGGGCTGCGCTGGCTGGACGGCGTACCCCGCCTCACCGCCACCGACGGCACCACCCGCCACGACCGGCCGCTCGGCGACGGACTCCCCGTCGCCTGGCGGATCGCCGGACCCCGCCGCTGCACCGGCGCCACCACCGCCCGCGGCCACCGGCCCTGCCCGCACCGGGCCACCGTCGAACCGGACGGCACCGGCAGCCAGTGCCCGAGCTGCCAGAACGCCGACCGCGGCCTGCAACTCGCCCGCGACCGGATCCTCGACGACGGCCGCAGCTACCGCCTCTACCTCGCCTGGTTCGGCCCCGGCCTGCTCAAGGTCGGCCTCACCGCCGAGGAACGCGGCACCGTCCGCCTGCTCGAACAGGCCGCCCTCACCTGGACGTTCATCGCGCACGGCCCGCTGCCCGCCGTCCGCCGCGCCGAACTCGCCGTCGCCCACGCCCGACTGGCCCGCGAACGCATCCCCGCCGCCGCGAAGTACCCCGCCTGGTGGGCGCTGCCCAGCGCCGCCGACCGGCACGCCGAACTCGCCGCCGGCCGCGCCCGCGCCCTCGCCCTGCTCGCCGACCGCTCGCCCGCGGGCGGGCCGCTGACCCTGCTGCCCGACCACGCCGTCACCGACCAGGTCGCGCTGTACGGCCTCACCGACGGCGCCCCCGACCGGTACCAGCAGGTCAAGGCGGTCAGCGACGGCGCCCGGCTGACCGGCCGACTGCGCCGGCCGATCGGCGGCCACCTCTTCCTCGACCCGCCCGCCGGGCCCCCGCTGCTGCTGGACACCCGCCTGCTCACCGGCTGGACGCTGCACGCCGAGGCCGCCGACAGCTGCGACGGCCTCACCCTGCTGCCCCGGGCCCGCCCCGCCGCCGAGCAGGACACGCTGTTCTGACCGGCGCTCAGCCCTTGCGGCGGGCCTCCTGCTTGCCCCGGGCGCCGACCGCCGCCAACGACATGTCCTGCGCCTGCGACTTGAGGTTCTTGTACCCGTACCCCCGATCCGTCAGCCACAGCTCCGCCGCCGTCTCGGCCCGCACCGACGCCGCCACCACGTCCTCCTCCGCCTCGCCGTGCTCCAGGAAGCGGAAGGTGAAGAACGGGCGCGCCGACAGGTCGTACGTCAGGTGCCCCTCCTCGGTGAACTGCGCCTTCAGCACGTCGTGCTCGGCCGCCTCGGCGGTCAGCTCGGCGTGCTGCTCGGGCGTGAGGGCGTCGAAGGAGCCGCGCACCATGATCCGGAACGTACGAGTCGTCATGGCCGGACCCTAACCCGACCGGCCCGCCCGCTTCACCCCGTTTTCTGCCAGGTCGGTCGACGCGAACGCCGCCCGCAGCGGCTCCGGCAGCGGACCGTGGTGCGCGACCGTCAGCCGGCGGGTCGCCCGGGTCAGCGCCACGTACAGGTCGTGGCCGCCGCGCGGGGACTGCGCCCAGATCGCCGCCGGATCGGCCACCACCACCGCGTCGAACTCGAGTCCCTTGCACTGCACGGCACTCAGCGCCCCCAGGGGCGCCAGCTCGGCCAGCCGGGAGTCCGGCACCACCAGGCCCGTCGTCCCCGGGCCGTCCGACGCCAGCAGGGCCGGCAGCTGCGCCGCGTAGTCAGTGACGGCGACCGCCCGCGGCCGCTCCCCGTCCGCCCGTACCGACTCCGGCGCCCGCGCCGCCGGGTCGACGGCCGCCAGCCACGCCGCCGCCACCGCCATGATCGGCGCCGGGGTGCGGTAGTTGACGGTCAGCCGCTCCTCCCGCCACCGGGTGCCCAGGTAGCGGCCCAGCACGGCCTGCCAGTCGTGCGCGCCCGCCGCCGAGGAGGTCTGCGCCAGGTCGCCCACCACCGTCAGCGAACGGGTCGGGATCCGCCGCATCAGCATCCGCCAGGCCAGCGCCGACAGCTCCTGGGCCTCGTCCACCACCACGTGCCCGAACGTCCACTCCCGGTCCGCCGCCGCGCGTTCGGCGGTCGAGCGGTACGGCCCTTCGCCGGCATGCCGCTCCGCCAGCGCCGCAGCGTCCAACTCGCCCTCCTGGCCGGTCACTTGGAGCACCCCTCGGGCGTACTGCGCGGCCTCGGCGCGCTGCCGGCCCTGCTCGGCGGCGGCCCGGCGCTGCTCGGCGCCGTCGCTGCCGAGCAGTTCGGCGGCCTCGTCCAGCAGCGGCACGTCCTCCACCGTCCACGGCGCGCCCGGCGGGCGGCGCAGGGCGGCGCGCTCGGCGGGGGTCAGCGACGGGGCGAGGCGGTCGGGGTCGGCGAGCAGCGACTCGACCAGCCGCTGCGGGGTCAGCAGCGGCCACAGCGCGTCCAGGGCGGCCCGGACCGCCGGCTCGGCCCACAGTTCGCCCGGCGCGTACCGGGCCTCCTCCTCGTCCCACGGGCGGCCGACCGCGTCCGCGCGGAGCCGGGCCAGGCCGGCCAGCGCGGCGCGCAGGAAGTCGGCGCGGGCCGCGTTGTGCGGCAGCCGCAGGCCCCGGGCGCGCTCCCGGGCGGCGGCCAGCAGGCGGCGGGGGAGCGGCAGGTCGAGATCGGCGAGCAGGCCGTCCCCGGCGGGCAGCCGCTGGTGCAGGCGGACCGCCTCGGCGAGCACCTCCGCCATCTTCGCCGAGCCCTTCAGGAAAGCGGTTTCCGGCCGGTCCGCGTCAACCGCGCGCACCCCCGGGAACAGCTCGCCGACGGTGCGCAGCAGCACCTCGGTCTCGCCGAGCGAGGGCAGCACCTGCTCGATGTAGCGCAGGAACGCCGGGTTCGGGCCGACCACCAGCACCCCGCGCCGCTCCAGCACCTCCCGGTGGGTGTACAGCAGGTACGCGGCCCGGTGCAGCGCCGCCACCGTCTTGCCGGTGCCCGGTCCGCCGTGCACCACCACCGCGCCCTGCAGCCCGGAGCGGATCACCCGGTCCTGCTCGGCCTGGATGGTCGCCACCACCTCGCGCATCCGCCCCGTCCGGGCCCGCCGCAGCTCGGCCAGCAGCGCGGCCTCGCCGACCAGGGTGCGGCGGCCCTCGGCGCCCAGCGCGTCCAGGTCGAACGCCTCGTCGTCCAGGCCCACCACCTGCCGTCCCCGGGTGCGCAGGTGGCGGCGGCGCAGCAGGCCGGCCGGGTCGGCGGCGCTCGCGGTGTAGAACGGACGGGCGGCCGGGGCCCGCCAGTCCAGCAGCAGCGGTTCGAACTCCTCGTCCAGCAGGCCGATCCGGCCGATCCGGTGGACGGCGCCGTCGCGGGCGTCGATCCGGCCGAAGCACAGGCCGCGCTCGACGGCGGTCAGCCGGGCCAGGCGGCGGGTGCGCTCGGCGAGCACCACCTCCCGCTCCAGCCGGGCCTGCCGGGTGCCGCCGGGGCCGGCGTGCTCGGCGTCGGCCTGCTCCAGCGCGCCGCGGGCCTGCTCGCGGGCGGCATCCAGGCACGCGTACAGCTCCGTCAACCGGCGCTGCTCGGTGCGGAGTTCGGCGGCGAGGACGGCGTCGCTTGCCAGATCTTGGGTCAACGTGATATCCTTGCCTTGGGTGAGTTCTTTACTCGCTTGGCTTTCTTCCTCAATCGGCCATGGTACCCGCCCGCCCCCCGTCCCGGAGGGTGGAGGCGCTGCGTTCCCGCCTGACCTCGACTGTTAGGCTTGCGAAGCGTGAGCGCGAAGCCCAAGATCCCCAATGTCCTGGCCTCCCGGTACGCCTCGGCGACCCTGGCCCAGCTGTGGTCCCCCGAGCACAAGGTGGTGCTGGAGCGCCACCTGTGGCTGGCCGTCCTGAAGGCCCAGCAGGACCTCGGCATCGAGGTGCCGCCCACCGCGATCGCCGACTACGAGCGCGTCGTCGACCAGGTCGACCTGGCGTCCATCGCCGCCCGCGAGAAGGTCACCCGGCACGACGTGAAGGCCCGCATCGAGGAGTTCTCCGAGCTCGCCGGGCACGAGCAGATCCACAAGGGCATGACCTCGCGCGACCTCACCGAGAACGTCGAGCAGCTCCAGATCCGCCAGTCGCTGGAGCACGTCCGCGACCGCACGGTGGCCGTCCTGGTCCGCCTCGGCCGCCTCTCCGCCCAGTATGGCGAGCTGGTCATGGCCGGCCGTTCGCACAACGTCGCCGCGCAGGCCACCACCCTCGGCAAGCGCTTCGCGACCGCCGCCGACGAGGTCCTGGTTGCCTTCGCCCGCCTTGAGGACCTGATCGCCCGCTACCCGCTGCGCGGCGTCAAGGGCCCGGTCGGCACCTCGCAGGACATGCTCGACCTGCTGGGCGGCGACGCCGACAAGCTCGCCGAGCTGGAGCGCCGGGTGGCCGGCCACCTCGGCTTCGACAATGTTTTCACCTCGGTCGGCCAGGTCTACCCGCGCTCGCTCGACTACGACGTGGTCTCCACCCTGGTCCAGCTCTCCGCCGGCCCGTCCAGCATCGCCAAGACCATCCGCCTGATGGCCGGCCACGAGCTGGTCACCGAGGGCTTCAAGGCCGGCCAGGTCGGCTCCTCGGCGATGCCGCACAAGATGAACACCCGCTCCTGCGAACGCGTCAACGGCCTCGCCGTCATCCTGCGCGGCTACGCCTCGATGACCGCCGAGCTCGGCGGCGACCAGTGGAACGAGGGCGACGTCTCCTGCTCCGTGGTGCGCCGGGTCGCGCTGCCGGACGCGTTCTTCGCCTTCGACGGCCTGCTGGAGACCTTCCTCACCGTCCTCGACGAGTTCGGCGCCTTCCCCGCCGTCATCGAGGCCGAACTCGACCGCTACCTCCCGTTCCTGGCCACCACCAAGGTCCTGATGGCGGCCGTCCGGGCCGGCGTCGGCCGGGAGACCGCGCACGAGGTCATCAAGGAGCACGCCGTGGCCGCCGCCCTGGCGATGCGCGAGGGCGCCCGCGAGAACACCCTGGTGCCGGCGCTGGCCGCCGACACCCGGATCCCGCTCGACCGCGAGGCCATCGACGCGCTGCTCGCCGACCGCCTCTCCTTCACCGGCGCGGCCGCCGCCCAGGTCGGCGAACTCGTCCGCCGCATCGAGGCCGTGGCCGCCGCGCACCCGGAGGCCGCGAAGTACGCGCCGGGCGACATCCTCTGACCCGTCGCTCCGATCGGTCGCCAACTGCCCGCCCCCGACGCCGAGTCGGGGGCGGGCAGTGTGCTGCCGGAGCCTCTTGGCAATGGTCGCCGGGGGGCCGTAGGGTCAGCACGCGGCCGCGCGGTGCGAGCGATCGGCCAAATTCGGAGCGGGGGACGGCGTGTTCCGGTCCGAATGCGCGACCTGGCCGACAACCGGTCGGGGCGATTGCCCGATCCCCTCACCGGGCAGGTAAGTTGTGCCGTGCACATGCATCTGATGCCTTGTCAGACGAAACGGGGGAATGTCTGGTGGGCCGAAATCGCTTTCCCGCACCGTGCCTTCGCCTCGTAGCACTCGCCCGGACGGGCCGCATCCGATGACCGCCGGGCAGATCCGACGCCGGGGCGGCGGCACGCTGCACGCACTCGGCGCCCGATGGGGGCACACGACCGGAACCGGTGACCGGGCACGGGGCCCGAAGGGTAGACAGAACATGTCCGTCATGACGTCGACAACGCAGGCGCCGGCGGAGGTCTCGCACCCGCGCGGGGAGTCAACGATGCGACCGACCGATCCGACCGAGCCCGGCGGCGGGGCACTCGCCCACGCGGCCGCCGCTGCCGCGCCGCAGGTCCCCGCCGGTGCGGTGGTGGGCTACGTCGGGGCGCTCGGCGTGCTCGACCTGCTGCTGTCGGCGGTGCTCACCAGGGCGCTCACCGGCGCGGCGGCGGGGGCGGCGACGGTGACGGTGTTCCTGGCGTTCTTCGTGCCGCTGGGCGTCGCGGCGGTGCTCAGCGCGGACCGGGTGCTGGTCGCGCGGGCGCGGCGGGGCGGCGCGTAGGAGGCGGCCGCCCGCGTCCTACGGCCGGGTCCTGCCGCGCGTCCCGGCGGCCGTACCCGCCGCCTGGCGGCGTCGGCGGTTGGCCCGGGCATTGCGGGCCACGCCCCAGCCGGCGAACAGCAGGGTTCCGGCCCCGCCGACGGCCGCGAGCGCCGGATTGTGCAGGATGACGCCGACGGCGGCGACCGCGCCGAGGACCGCCGTGAGCAGCGCCAGGACGATCAGCACGAACCGGAAGGTGTCGCCGGTGTCCCGGGCGATGTCCCGCAGCAGCGTGGCGAGGCGGTCGAGGAACGGGTAGAGGCCCTCGCCGAGCTGCTCGGGCGGGGTGGGCGCCAGCGGCTCGGGCTCGCGCCGGGCCGGCTTCGCGGCCTTGGCGCGGCGGGGCGCGGGCGGGTTCCCCGGCGCCGGGTCGGGCTGCGCCGCCGGGTCGGGCTGCGCCGCGTTCCGGCGGGAGCCGGTGCGCTGCTGGCGCGGCAGGCGGGCCGTCGGCGCGTCCGACCGGTCGGCGGCGGACGGGTCCGGAGACGGTGGCTCGGTGGCGCTGGTGGTCACGGGCAGGGGTCTCGCTTCGGGCTATGCGAGCCGACCGGTGGCCGGCTCGGGTCTGGAGCTGAACGACGGGGGCGCCGGGAGGGGTGGTTCGTCCCGGCCGGACCCCGAAGGAGAGCCGCCGGTCGGTGGCGTCCCCCGGGTGGGGAGCGGCACGGCCCACCGGCCGCACCTCTTCCAGCAACGGCCGGGGGCGGTCAACCATCCCGCCGCCGGCCGCATCTCGGTGCCGTCTCACTAGCGCCACTGGGTCGGACCGGCACCTTCCGGCGCCCGCCCGGCCCTTCCGTCCCCGCCTTCGTCGTCGCGCCCGGAGGAGGGCCTCCGGTGTCCAGCCGCATCAGTGCCGCTCGGCGGGCTCGGACCGAGCCGCCGATGTGCGGGTGCCTACCTTACCGTCAACGCATCGCAACTGCGCGTAACCCTTCCGGGCGAGCCGCGCGTGACCGGGAGTCTAGCCCCTGACCCCCGTCCGGGCATCCTCCGACTAGCCGGAAAACTGACGCCGCGTCAAGCACGATCGGGTCAAGATGACCGCCGGGTAAGTGAGTTGGCGCACTCGGTGACCGGCGGACGGTTTTTCCGGGCGGTTCGGACGCGGTCGGTCTCAGGCGGTGCGGCCGGACGTCGCCGGTCCCTCGTCCGGGTGAATCGGGGGCGAGGTGGGGCCGCAGTACCAGTCGCAGCTGGGCTCGGCGACGGGATGCGGCGGAGTGAGGGCGTCGGCCCGGATGGTGGCGAAGGCGAGCAGCGCGCCGGCGACCAGCAGGCCCGCGCAGATCAGCATCGCGGTGCGGAAGGCGCTGTCCACCTCGGCCGGGATCCGGTACGCCTCGCCGCTCAGCCCGGCCAGCGGCGGGATCGCCGCCACCGCGAACAGGCCCGCCGCCCGCGCGGCGGCGTTGTTCACCCCCGACGCGATCCCCGCCCGGCGGACGTCGACCGCGGCCAGGACGGTCGCGGTGAGCGGGGCGACCAGCAGCGTCATCCCCGCGCCCTGCACGGTCACGGCGGGCAGCACGTCCAGCCAGTAGTTCGCGTCCGGGCCGATCCGCAGCATCAGCAGCACCCCCGCCGCGACCAGCAGCGGCCCCACCGTCAACGGCAGCCGGGGCCCGACCGCGCGGCCGAACCGGCCCGCCCGGCCCGACAGCAGCAGCATCAGCACGGTGATCGGGACGAGCGCGACCCCGGACAGCAGCGGCGTGAACCCGGCGACGATCTGCAACTGCACCGTCAGCAGCAGGAACACCCCGCTGAACGCGGCGTACACGCACAGCGTGACCAGGTTGACGGCCGTGAACAGGCGCGAACGGAACAGCGACAGCGGCAGCATCGGGTTCGGCGAGCGGTGCTCGACCAGCACGAACACGGCGGCCAGCGCGAGACCCGCCAGACCCGCCACGAGCGCCCCCGGGGTCAGGCCCGAACCCGCCTCCGTCAACGCGTACGTGACGCCCGCGAGGGCCAGCGCGGCGAGCAGCGCGCCCAGCACGTCGAAGCGGCCCTGCGCGTCCGGGTCACGGCTCTCCGGGATGTGGCGGGCCGTCACCGCCACGACGACCGCCGCCAACGGCAGGTTCAGCAGGAAGATCCACCGCCAGCCCGGACCGTCCACCAGCCAGCCGCCCAGGAACGGGCCGACGGCCGCCGCGACGCCGCCCAGGCCCGACCAGGCGCCCACGGCCGCCGCCCGGTCGTCCTCGTGGAACACCGCCTGCAGCATCGCCAGCGAACCCGGCGTCAGCAGCGCCCCGCCGATGCCCTGGAGCGCCCGGGCGAGGATCAGCACCTCGACGTTCGGCGCCGCCGCGCAGCCCGCCGAGGCCAGCGCGAACCAGCACACCCCGATCAGGAACACCCGGCGGCGGCCGTAGCGGTCGCCGAGCGAACCGCCCAGCAGGATCAGCGCGGCCAGCGTCAGCATGTAGGCGTTGATCGTCCACTGCAGGGAGGCGAGATTCGCCCCCAGGTCCTCGCCGATCCGCGGCAGGGCGACGTTCACCACCGTGCCGTCCAGCATCGCCATTCCGGAGCCCAGCGCGGTCGCCGCGACGACCCACCGTCCCCGCCCCGTCCCCAGCCGGATCCCGCCGGCCACGCCCGTCGCATCGTCGCTCACGCAACGCATCCTCCGTCACCACTCGCGCCGCGACCAGTCCGCTGCGCCCTCCGGGCAGCTGCCGGAACGCCCGCGCGAGCGGCGAAGCCGGGCGGAGGGCCGGGCCGCCCGGTGCAATTGCCGTGCGCCAATGGCCACTTGGGCCCTAGGCTCGTGATCATGACGAACGTGAGCCTGCCCGCGATGCTGACCCGCCGCAGCGACGCCGAGACCTGCGCCGACCCGAGCAGCGTGATCACCCTGCTCGGCGAGTCGGACGCCGCGCCCGGCGGCTTCACCAGCTACCGCTCCCGCTTCGCCGCGGACGCGCCCGGCGCGCCCGCGCACTTCCACACCAGGGCGACGGAGCTGTTCTTCGTGCTCGGCGGCTCGCTGCGGGTGCTGGTGGACGACCGGGTCACGGTGCTGGACGAGGGCGACTTCCTGGCGGTGCCGCCGCACACCCCGCACGCCTTCGCGGCCGCGCCCGGCGCCGAGGCGGACGTCCTGTTCGTCTTCACCCCGGGCCTGGGCCGGTTCGACTACCTGCGCCTGCTCGGCCGGGTGATGCGCGGCGAGGCCGACCCGAAGGAGATCGCCGAGTCCGCGGAGCGCTACGACAACCACTACGTCGACAGCCCCGTCTGGCGCGCCGCGCTGGAGGCCTCCGCCTGAGCCGCGCCCGGCCGCCGGTCAGTCGGCCGCCGGGTGCTCGGCCCGGCGGCCGCGCAGCAGCGCCGTGATGAGCACCAGCAGCGCCAGGCAGATGCCGCCGAGCACCCACAGGACGGTGTGGAAGGCGCCGTCGTAGGCGTGGACCAGCAGGTCGGTGAAGGCGCCGCGCCGGGCCTCGTCGACCTGTCCGGCGGGGCCGGCGATGTTGCCGCTCGCGACCGTCCCGGCGACGGTGGCCGGGTCGTCGGCGCCGGGGTAGCCGGCCAGGTCGTCCCGGGTGCGGCCGCCGATGACGGTCGCCAGCAGCGAGCCGTAGACGGCCACGGCGACGGCCTCGCTGCCCAGGCGCATGGTGTTGAGGAACCCGGCGGCCATGCCGGCCCGCTCGGGGGCGACGAGCGCCAGGGCCTGGCCGTCGACCAGGCCGGCGGCGAGGGCGTAGCCAGTGCCGGTGAGCAGCATCGGCAGGGCGACCAGCGCGAGGTCGACGTCGGGCGTGAAGAGGCCGAGGCCGACGGTGCCGACCGCCAGCAGGACCAGGCTCAGCCGGATGACGCCCAGCGCGGAGACGCCCCGGGCGACCAGCTTGGCGGCCAGCATCGGGAACACCAGCATCGGGACGGTCAGCATCAGCATGATCGCCCCGGCGGCGGCGCTGGAGCGGCCGCCGGCGGCGGTGAGGTAACTGGGCAGGTACGTCAGCATGGTGACGAAGCCGAAGGAGCCGGCCACCGGCACCAGGCACAGCGCCAGGAACCGGCGGTCGGCGACGATGCCCAGGTCGAGCATCGGGTGCTCGGTGCGCTTCTCCACCGCGGCGAAGAGCGCCAGCACGACGACCGTGCCGGCGAACAGGCCGAGCACGCCCGGGCCGGCCCAGCCCCACTGCGAGCCCTGCGCGATGCCCGTGGTGAGCAGCAGCATGGCGAGCACGAACAGCGCCGAGCCGAGGACGTCGACGCGGCCGCCCCGGCCGCGGGTCTCCGGCACGGCGCGGGCCATGGTCGGCACGGCGAGCAGCACCAGCGCCGGCACGATCGCGTGCACCGCGAACACCCAGCGCCAGCTCGCGTGCTCGATCAGCGCGCCGGACAGCGACGGGCCGAAGGAGACGCCGAGGCCGGCGACGGTGCCGAACAGCGCGAAGGCCCGGCCGCGGGCCGGGCCTTCGAAGACGGTCGACAGCAGCGCCGCGCCGCAGGAGAAGACCGCCGCGCCGCCGATGCCGGCCAGGGCGCGGGCCGCGTCCAGCACGATCACGTCGCCGGCGAAGACGGCGGCCAGCGAGGCGACCGCGAAGACCGCGGCGCCCAGCGCGAAGGCACGGACCCGGCCGATGATGTCGGCGACGGACCCCCAGGCGAGCGTGCAGCAGGCGAACGCCACGTTGAAGGCGTTGACCACCCACTGCAGGGGCACCAGCGGGGCGTCCAGGTCGGCCCCGATGTACGGCAGCGCCACGCCGGTGCCGGAGATGGAGGTGGGGACGACGAAGACCGCCAGCAGGACGGCGACCAGGATCAGCGTCTGTCGGCGGCGCCCCGGCGCGCGCAGCGAGGCGTCCTCGCCGGCGAGTGGGGATTCGGTCTGTGCGGCCATGGGGGGAGGCTCCCGCTGCTCAGGTTCGGTTTTTGTCGAACCTGAGACTCGCAGGGCACAGAGGTATCATGCAAGTCGAACCTGGCCGAGGGCCGGGGCCGGCGACCGACGGAGAGGCGGCGAGATGGTCGACGCGGAGGGCCACCCGGAGCGGGACGAGATGCAGCTCGCGGCGATCCTGAACGCCCTGGCGGATCCGCTGCGCTACCGCGTCGTCCAGGAGTTCGCGCAACTGCCGGACGGCACCGAACGGACCTGCCTGTCCTTCGAGCTGGGCGTCTCGAAGTCCACCCTCAGCCACCACTTCCGCGTGCTGCGCGAATCCGGCCTGGTCCAGCAGATCAACCGGGGCAACAGCCGCAAGGCGCACCTGCGCCGGGAGGACCTGGAGGCGCGCTTCCCCGGCCTGCTCGACCTGATCGGCCAAAACCCGCCGCCCGGCGACGGCCGAGAGGCCTGACCTACTCGTACTCGGTGCCGCCCTTGCGCGTCAGGTAGCCGCCGCCGACCGCCTTGGCGATCGCCCGGCCGCCCAGGAGCGGGCTGAACCGCTCGACGGCCGGACGGACCACCACGCCCTCCCGGGTGTGCAGCCGGCGCCCGGAGACGGTCTCGCGCCCCTCGGCGAGCTCCAGCACGCGGTCGGCGTCGAACGGCCCGCGCCACAGCTCGGGCGCCAACGGGAGCTCGCCGGCGAGCAGTCGGGGCGCGTCCAGCCAGTGCACCTGCCCGTCGATCAGCGCCGAGACGTCGAACGCCGCGTACCCCGGCGGCTGTTCGGTGCGGCTGCTCGCGCCGTAGCCGAGGTCCTGCACGCCGTCCCCGAAGACCTCGCCGAAGATCCCGACCCGGCTCGCCCCCAGCCGCTCGGCGAGCCGGGCGGCCAACTCCGGTATGCCGTACGCGCGGACGGCGCGCCAGTAGAGGTTGCGCCCGTCCTCCTTGAGCGCGAGGCCCTGCGCCCCGAGGCCCTTGGAGGAGACCTGGACCGCGCCGGTGTCGGCGTGGAAGGTGAGCAGGCAGCAGCTGCCGTGCAGCTTCTCGGTGACCACCACCGGCTCGCCCGGCTCGAAGGCGCCGGGGAAGCGCTTGAGGTTCTCGATGTCCACCCAGGGCAGCAGATCGGGCGCCGCCTCGACCTCGCCGCTCATCGTGGTCGGCACCGGCGGAACCCACTTGGTGACGCCGAGCAGCTCCGCGAAGTCCGTGCCCTGCTCGGCCGCCCGGGGCAGGTCGACCTCGGCCAGGGCGCGGGGGCGGCAGACGATGCCCTGCGACAGCTCGCCGCGCAGCCGGACGGCCTTGACCCGGTCGGCCCGGCTGCCCGCGAGCCGGCCGGTCAGCCCGAGCTCCTCGATCAACTCGGGCGGCAGGACGGCCTGTTCGGGGATGTAGCAGGCGAAGTCCCCGGTCCGGTACGCCCCCTTGGCCACGACGGCCCGGTAGAGGCCGACCTGCGCCAGCTCCAGGGCGTCGGCGTTCGGATGCTCCAGGACGGTCAGGCGTTCGGCGGTCACCCGCAATGTGGACATGGCGGTTTCGTCCCCCTTTGATCGGAAATGTCCGCGAGCCGGACGAGATCAACTGTGCCGGTCGGAGGCCGCTGCACGCCAAGGGTTTTCGGCACCGCTTCCGCGGCGGCCGGGCACGGTGGCGGAGCGTCGGTTTTCGGACAGTCGGGGCGGGCGCCAAGTCCGCGCGCGCCGGGGGAAGTCCGCCATGTGCGGCCGGATCGAGCCGTTCGCACCATCGGATTTGTCCGATTCGTCGTCAGAATCTCCAGGCCGGAACGCGCCTGACGCGGACATGCCCCTTTGCGTAGCCTTGACCCGGCGGTTCCCTCGACCGCCGTCCCCCACGACTCCTCAGGAGCGCAGATGCGTCCCTCCGTTCGCGTGTCCTCGCGTGCCCTCGGCAGGCTCCTCGGCGCCGCGACGCTGGTCGCCGGCCTCGGCCTCACCCAGTTCGCCGCCCCCTCCACGGCCGCCACCGTGCGGGCCGCGGCCTCCACCGAGTGCGCCGGGGAGGCGGCCCACGACGACGCCGCGGCCCGCAAGCCCGCCGGCAACTCCGTCGGCCGCGACCCCAACGCTGTCACCGACGCGCAGGTCAGGACGATGGAGGCGGACCTCAAGGCCCGCGTCGCCCAACTGGCGGGCTCCGCCCAGGGCGGCGCCCTGCTCGCCCCCGGCACGATCGCGGCCACCACCATCCCGGTGTACGTGCACGTCGTCCACTCCGGGACGACCGGCAAGCTGTCGGCCACCACCATCGCCAAGCAGATCGACGTCCTCAACGCGGCCTACAGCGGCCAGGGCGCGGGCAACACCCCCAGCCAGTTCCAGTTCCAGCTGGTCTCCACCGACTACACCGACAACGCGTCCTGGTACAACGGCATCGCGCCCGGCTCCAGCGCCGAGAGCGCGATGAAGAGCGCGCTGCGCAAGGGCGGCGCGAACGCCCTCAACCTGTATACCGCCAGCCTCGGGCAGTCGCTGCTCGGCTGGGCGACGTTCCCCAGCAGCTACAAGTCCAACCCGACCGACGACGGCGTGGTCATCCTCGACACCTCGTTCCCGGGCGGCTCGGCCACCAACTACAACGAGGGCGACACCGTCACCCACGAGGTCGGCCACTGGCTCGGCCTGTACCACACCTTCCAGGGCGGCTGCGGCGGCCAGGGTGACTACGTCTCCGACACCCCCGCCGAGAAGACCGCCGCCTACCAGTGCCCCGCCGGCCGCGACACCTGCACCGCCACCGGCGTCGACCCGATCCACAACTTCATGGACTACACGTACGACTCCTGCATGACGCAGTTCACCGCGGGCCAGGTCGCCCGGATGGCCACCTCCTGGGCCGCGTACCGGGCCTGAGGCCCGCACCCCGATGGTCGGGCCCTCGCGTCGTAGCGCGCGAGGGCCCGCTCGGCCGTCGGCGGCGGGTCGGGGCGGCGGGCTCGCGCGGCGGGTCAGGGCAGCAGGCTCGCGCGGCGCCAGGCGCGGGCGGTGGCGGGGGTGATGACGCCGAGCTCGGTGAAGAAGTCGACGGCCTTGCGCGACCAGTCGACGCGGGCCTGCCGCCAGTGCGGGTTGGCGTCGGCGGCGCGGCGGGCCTCGGCGGCGTCGAGGCCGGCCAGGGCGTAGACCCGGGGGTGGACGATCTCCTCGACGGACTGCCGGGCGAGCAGGGCGAGGCCGCGGCGGAAGACGGCGCGGCGGGCGGGGTGCATCCGGGCCCAGCGGCGTTCGAGTTCGGGCTTGGCGTAGCCGATGTGCCGGGCCTCCTCGACGACGTGGATCCGGGCGACCGCGCGGGCCAGCGGCTGGAGGCTCTCGTCGCGGATCATCTCGCGCTGCATCGCGTCGGTGAACTCCTCGACGAATATCGCCCCGGCGAAGGTCATCGTGGTGTCGTTGAGCAGGAAGTGCAGCCGCCCGAGGCGGTCCGCGCGCCGGGTGGGGCGGGCCGACGGGTAGCCGGTGGCGGTGATGTAGCGGGCGAACATGGTGGAGTGCCGGCACTCGTCGGCGACCTCGGTGAGCGCGTACTGGGCGTGGCCGGTGGTGAGGTCGTTCTCGTAGACGTGCCGGATCAGGCCCTCCATCAGGACGAGTTCGAACCAGATGCCGGCGGCCGTGGTGGAGGCGAACTGGTGGACGCTCAGCCGGGCGCGCTGCCGGTCGTCGAGGCGCTCCCACAGCGGGGTGCCGTAGAGGGAGACCCGGTGGGCGGGCAGCGCGTAGTGGTCGGGGTCGACGGGGGCGCTCCAGTCGATCTCGGTGAGCGGGTCGTAGGAGTGCTTGGCGGAGGCGCGCAGCAGTCGGGCGGCGTTGAGTTCGCGGTCGGCGTTGCGCTGCTGGGCGATGGTCCCGGCGGGGGCGGCGGTGTCGGGCATGGGCGGGCTCCGGAGGGTCGCGGGGGCAGGGGCTCCAGGAGTGAGTAAACCAATGAGACAGACTGTCAACAAGGGTTCGGCGCAGATCACCGGCCCGACGGCCGTCCGGCGGCAACCCGCGTGCGGCGCGGTGCGGCCCCGCGCAGACTGGCCGCATGGATCCGGTCACCGCCCTGGAACGCATCGCCTTCCTGCTGGAGCGTGAACTCGCCTCCCCCTACCGGGTCAAGGCGTTCCGCACCGCCGCCGAGGCCGCCGCCCAACTGCCCCCGGGGCCGGTCGACGCGGCCGCCGCCGAACGCCTGCCGGGCGTCGGACCCGTCACCGCACGGGTGATCGCGGACGCCACCGCGGGCCGCATGCCGCAGTACCTGGTGGAGACGGAGGCGCGGACCGCCGCCGCCGAACCCGCCCGGTCCACGGCCGCGCTGCAACTGCGCGAGAAGCTCCGGGGCGACTGCCACCTGCACTCGAACTGGTCCGACGGCGGCGCCCCGATCGAGCTGATGGCCCGCACCGCCCGCGACCTCGGCCACCACTGGGCGGTGCTCACCGACCACTCGCCGCGGCTGACCGTCGCCAACGGCCTGAGCGCCGAGCGGCTGCGCGAACAGCTCGACGTGATCGAGGAGTTGAACGGCCGGCTGGCCCCGTTCCGGCTGCTGTCCGGCATCGAGTGCGACATCCTCGACGACGGCTCGCTCGACCAGGACGAGGACCTGCTGGCCCGGCTGGACGTGGTGGTCGCCTCGGTGCACTCCAAGCTGCGGATGGAGCGGGCCGCGATGACCCGCCGGATGCTGGCCGCCGTCCGCAACCCGCTGGTCGACGTGCTCGGCCACTGCACCGGGCGGCGGCTGGGCAAGAAGCCGCGCCCGCAGTCCGAGTTCGACGCGGAGGCCGTCTTCACCGCCTGCCGGGAGCACGACACCGCCGTCGAGATCAACTGCCGCCCGGACCGGCAGGACCCGCCGGACGACCTGCTGGCCCTCGCCGCCGACCTCGGCTGCCTGTTCGCGATCGACACCGACGCGCACGCCCCCGGCCAGCTCGACTGGCAGACCGTCGGCTGCGAACGGGCCGTCGGGCACGGCCTGGACGTCGAACGGATCATCACCGCCTGGTCGGCGGACCACCTGCTGGCCTGGTGCCGAGCCCGGTGATCATGGTGTCGGAGCGCGGCGCTACGCTGCCCCGATGACAGAGCAGCAGCCGCAGGAACAGAGCGACCGCACGATCCGGCCCCTGGCGTTCCACGCCGCGCCCGGCACCGAGGACTGGCGGGTCCTGGGAGAGGGCGCGTGCACCTTCTACCCCACCGGCTCCTTCGCCGACGGCGCCCGGCTGGTGGCCGCGATCGCCGCCGCCGCGGACGGCCTCGGCGCGCCGGACGTGGACCTTCGGCCGGAGGGCGTCACCGTCCGCCTGATCGCGGTCGGCGAGGAGTACTACGGCCTGACCGAGCGCCACATCGAGCTGGCCCGCCGGATCTCCGCCGCCGCCCGCGCACTCGGCGCCACCGCGCAGCCGCACGCCGTGCAGACCGTCCAGGTCACCGTGGACGCCCTGGAGCGGCCCGCCGTGGTCGCCTTCTGGCGGGCGCTGCTCGGCTACCGCGACCGGGCTGGCAGCCCCGAGGACCTGATCGACCCGGCCCGGCGCGGCGCGCCGTTCTACTTCCAGCAGATGGACGAGCCCCGGCCGCAGCGCAACCGGGTGCACGTGGACGTGTGGGTGCCGTACGACCTCGCCGAGCAGCGGGTCGCCGCCGCGCTGGCCGTCGGGGGCCGACTGGTGACGGACGAGCACGCCCCGGTGCTGTGGGTGCTGGCCGACCCGGAGGGCAACGAGGCCTGCGTGGGCGCGGCCGGCGCGCAGGGGTAAGGGAGCGGTCGGGCGGTTGGACTGCCTGATGATCAGATGATCAGGCGGCTGCGGAGGCTGTCCAGCGTCTCGTCCTTGAGGCCGAGCGCGCTGCGGGCGTAGCTCTCCGGGTCGCCCCAGTGGTCGGTGAGGGTGTCCAGGGCGGCGGCCAGGTACTCGGCGTGGACCGAGAGGACCGCGTCGGCGATCTCCGGGTCGCCGCCCCCCGTGAGGAAACGTTCCAGCACCGGCGCGTACCGGGCGTGCACCGCCGGATCGACGGACAGGTACTCGGTGCGCACGGTCTCCTCGTCCGCGCCCAGCAGCAGCAGGATCAGGGTCGCGCCCCAGCCGGTGCGGTCCTTGCCCGCCGTGCAGTGGAACAGCACCGGGCCGCCGCCCTGGTGCGCCAGCGCGGTGAGCAGCTGCTTGTAGGCGTGCCGGGCGGCGGTGGAGGTGACGTACGCGCGGTAGTCCTCGCACCGGGCGAGCGCCGCGCGGCCGCCGCCGAGGGCGCGGTTGGCGGCGGCCGGGTCGGCGAGCGCGGCGGTCAGCTGGGCGGTGACGCCGTGGCCCGCGCGGTCCGCGAGCACGTCGGCGACCAGCAGGTGCGCCCCGCCGGGCACCCGGTCCGGGAAGGCGGCGCGGTCGGGGCCGCTGCGCAGGTCGATCACGGTGCGGACGCCGAGCGCGTCGAACATCGGGTCGCCGGCCGGGTCCAGCCGGTCCAACTGGCCGGAACGCAGCGCCAGTCCGGGCCGCACCCGGGAGCCGCGGGGCAGGTCGATGCCGCCGAGGTCGCGCAGGTTGGCGACGGTGGCGGAGTCAACGATGTGCGAGTGCTGCATGACGACCTCCCTGCCCGCGGACCTTGGCAGCACGCTAGGCGCGCCCCGGGCGGGTCGCCCCCGGAGTACCCCCGGCCGGGCGGCCGCTGCCCCGAGCGGCGGAGCGCACGCCCCGGCCGCGCGCCGTGCTGCGCGCGCCCCATTGCTTGACGGCGTGTCAGCAGGCAGGGTGGCAGCGTCGGCCCCGTCGGGGGGTTGCCAGACACGAACGAGGGACGGGAGCGCCGCATGGCAGCGAAGATCCTGATCATCACCGGGGACGCGGCCGAATCACTGGAGGTGTTCTACCCCTACCAGCGGCTGCTGGAGGAGGGGTACGAGGTGCACATCGCCGCGCCCGCCAAGAAGACGCTGCAGTTCGTGGTGCACGACTTCGTCCCCGGATTCGACACCTACACCGAGAAGGCCGGCTACACCTGGCCCGCCGACCTGGCGTTCGCCGACGTGGACCCGGCGCAGTACGTGGCGCTGGTGCTGCCCGGCGGCCGGGCGCCCGAGTACCTGCGCAACGATCCGGAGGTGCAGCGGATCGTCGCGCACTTCGTCGCCGACGACAAGCCGCTCGCGCAGATCTGCCACGGCCCGCTGATCACCCTGCGGACGGGCGCGATGGCCGGCCGCCGCACCGCCGCGTACCCGGCGCTGGAGCCGGACGTGGCCGCCGGCGGGGCGGCCTTCGTGGACGGGGACGCGGTGGTGGACGGCACGGTGGTCTCGGCCCGCGCCTGGCCCGACCACCCCGGGTGGATGCGGGCGTTCGTGGAGCTGCTGCGGGAGAAGGCGCCCGCCGAGTAGCCGGCCGGGCCGATCGGCGCACGGGGTGTCGGCTTGCCCGGCCGGGGCGGGCGGGCAAGCGTGGGCCCATGGCGACACACCTCGACGACCAAGCCCTGCTGGCGCTGCACGCCTGGGCCCTGGACCACTTCGGCCGGCTGGTCCGCGCCGTGCCCGACGACCGCTGGCAGGCGGCGACGCCGTGCACGGACTGGACGGTTCGGCAACTGGTGCGGCACCTGACGTCCGAACAGCTGTGGGTGCCGGACCTGCTGGCCGGCGCGACCGTCGAGGAGGTCGGCGACCGCTACGACGGGGACGTGCTCGGCGGCGACCCGGCGGCGGCGTGGACGGCCGCCGCCGACGCCGCCCGGGCCGCGTTCGCCGAGCCGGGCGCGCTGCGGCGCACCGTGCACCTGTCCTACGGGCGGCGGCGGGCGTCCGGGTACGCGCGGGAGATGACCGTGGACGCGATCGTGCACGGCTGGGACCTGGCGATCGGGATCGGCGCGGACGCCCGGATGGATCCGGCCGCGGCCGGCTTCGCACTGGACGAACTCGCCCCGCAGGCCGGGGCGTTGGAGGCCTCGGGGCTGTTCGCGGCGCCGGTTCCGGTGCCGGCCGACGCCGACGCGCAGACCCGGCTGCTGGGTCTGGTCGGCCGGGATCCGGCGCATCCGCTCGGCGGCTGAACGGAAGGGAGGAGGGGAGGGGTTCGGCGGTTTCAGGGGCGGGGGCGGATGCCGTCCAGGGCGATGGCGAGGACCCGGGTGCGGTCCTTCTCGTCCTGGAAGGCGACCGAGGCGATGCCGGAGACCATCCGGACCAGGTCGTCCATGGTCATGTCGGTGCGGACGGCGCCGTCCTGCTGGGCGCGCAGCAGCAGCGGGGTGCCGGCCTCGAACAGGGAGCGGCGGCAGGCGAGGAAGACGTCGGACTCCTCGCCCTGGAGGGCCTCGCGGATGGCGCGCTTGGTCATGGCGTAGTCGACGAAGCGGTGCAGCCAGGTGATCAGGGCGTCCCAGGACGGCCGGTCGGCCAGTGCGGTGGCGACCCGGCCGAGGTCCTCGACCTCGTTGGCGTAGACCGCCTCGAAGAGGTGCCGGCGGGTGGGGAAGTTGCGGTAGAGGGTGCCGATGCCGACACCGGCCCGGCGGGCGATGTCCTCCAGGGAGGCTTCGGCGCCGTGTTCGGCGAAGGCCTCGCGGGCGGCGGTGAGCAGCGCGTCGAAGTTGCGCGCGGCGTCGGCGCGGCGCGGGCGACGGGCGGCGAGGAACTCGCCGACGAAGATCGGTTCGGGCACGGGGACCTCGTTTCGACACATCCGGATTGAACCGGAGGCTCACCTCCGTTAATGTGGAGGCATGCCTCGACTTTAACACCGGGGCGCGGGCTTCGGCCTGCCCGGTCGGGGCCTCGTGCTGCCCGCGCCGGCACTGCTTTCGATGATCAGGGCCCGCGGGGCCCGCACTGTCTTCGTCAATTCGCTTCGGCCGCACCGGCGTTGATCGCCCACCGGGCGGCCCCTTCGCACCACCGCCCGTCCGGGCGGCTGCCTGCCAGTTGTGCGCCGCGACGCGCCGTTGTTCCCGTGCGCCGCGACCCGAGTCCCGAGAGGGTTCGATGAAACGCCAGTCCCACCGCCTCACCTTCGGCGTCCTCGCCGCCGGTGCGGGCGTGTTCGCGCTGCTCCAGTCGCTGATCACCCCGGCCCTGCCGATCGTCCAGGAGGCGATGCACACCTCGCAGTCCACCGTCACCTGGGTGATGACCGCCTACCTGCTCTCCGCCTCCGTGTTCACCCCGATCCTCGGCCGGATCGGCGACCTGGTCGGCAAGAAGCGCACCCTGGTCGCCGCGCTGGTGGCGCTGCTCACCGGCTGCCTGGTGGCCGCGCTCGCCCCCAACATCGCCGTGCTGCTGGTCGCCCGGGTGCTGCAGGGCATCGCGGGCGCGCTGTTCCCGCTGTCCTTCGGCATCATCCGCGACGAGTTCCCGCCCGGGCGGGTGGCCGGCGGGATCAGCAACATGTCGGCCGTGATCGCCGTCGGCAGCGGCCTCGGCATGGTGCTGGCCGGGCCGATCGTCGGCGCGCTGGACTACCGCTGGCTGTTCTGGCTGCCCGTGATCGTGGTCGCCGGCACCGTGCTGCTCGCCTGGCGCTTCGTCCCCGAGTCGCCCACCCGCGGCGAGGGCAGCGTGGACTGGCTGTCGTCCGTCCTGCTGTCCGGCTGGCTGGTCGCGCTGCTGCTGCCGGTCAGTCAGGCCGCCCAGTGGGGCTGGGGGTCGGCCCGGGTGCTCGGGCTGCTGGGCGTCGCCGCCGTGCTGTTCGCGCTCTGGGCGCTGAACGAGGCCCGCTCGCGCAACCCGCTGATCGACCTGCGGGTGATGCGGCTGCCCGCCGTGTGGACCACCAACACCGCCGCGCTGCTGTTCGGCGGCGGCATGTACGCGGTGTGGGCGTTCCTGCCCGGCTTCGTCCAGACGCCCGCGAGCGCGGGCTACGGATTCGGGGCCACCGTCACCGGCGCCGGACTGCTGATGCTGCCGATGGTCGGCGCGATGTTCGTCTCCGGCATCCTCGGCGGCCGCCTGGCCGGGCGCTTCCCCGCCAAGGCGCAGCTGGTCACCGGCGCGCTGCTCGGCGCCGTCGCCTGTGCGCTGCTCGCCGCGCGGCACGGCACGCAGGCGGACGTGGCGGTCGCGGCGGGCGTGTTCGGGCTCGGCATCGGGCTGGCGTTCGCCTCGATGAGCAACCTGATCGTGCAGAGCGTCGAGCCCGCCCAGACCGGAGCGGCGACCGGCATGAACGCCAACATCCGCACCATCGGCGGCTCGATGGGCGCCGCGCTGATGACCGGCCTGGTCACCGGCCACCTCCAGCCCTCCGGCCGCCCCCTGGAGTCCGGCTACACCCACGGCTTCGCGCTGCTCGCGGCGTTCTGCCTGGCCGCCGCGCTCGCCGCCCTGCTGGTGCCCTCCCGGCACGCCCGGCCGGTGGCCGCGCCGGCGGAGCCGTCGGCGGCCGAGCGGGACGCCGAAGTCGCCGTCGGGTGAGGCGGGTTGGGGTCTGCCGCCCGCCGCTTCCGGGAGCGGGGCGGGCGGCAGTCGGGCCCGGGTCAGCAGTCCCGCAGCTCCGGGGACTGGTTCAGCAGCTGGGCCCGGGGCGAGGTGAACTTCCGGTAGGTGGCGGTGTGCTGGGCGTTCGGGCGGAAGACCGCCAGGCGGTGGCAGTTCTGGAAGGCGAGCTTCACCGAGAAGTGCCGCTCCAGCGCGCCGCGGATCGAGTCGCTGGCCAGGGCGCGCAGCAGCTGGGCCCGTTCGGCGTCCGTCGGGGCGAGCGTGTTGTCGGCGAACTCGGCGTCGGTGGTGGCGAGTTCGGCCGTCAGGTCGTTGACGAGCCGGTAGGCGTAGGGGAGCGAGGTGCGGACGGTGGCGAGGAAGTCGGCGTCGCTGACCTCGTCGCGTTCGGCGAGCGCGAGCAGGGAGGGGGAGACGTCCAGGGACATGGTGCGGCCTTTCCAGGCAAATGGAAGTGGAAGTCGTTTTCAGTGCGAGATCCTGGCAAGGCCCCTGACGGACTGTCAATCGGGGATCCCCCGTTCGGGGCAACGCGCCGCTGCTGGTGCGGCCCGCGCGCCCGCTTCCTAGAGTCTTCCTGGGGAGGCCCGGACCGACCGCGAGGAGATTCCCGATGGCCGAGCAGAACAAGAGCGGCGGCACCGACCGCCGCATCCTGGAGCGGATCAGCGACATGGTCGACGCGGAACGCAAGCTGCGCGCCGCGCTCGCCGAAGGCCGCATCGACCAGTCCACCGAACAGCGCGAGCTCAAGGACCTGGAGGAGCAGCTCGACCAGTGCTGGGACCTGCTGCGCCAGCGCCGCGCCCGGGTCGACGCCGGCGACGACCCGAACCAGGCCGGCGTGCGCAGCGTCGAGGAGGTCGAGCGGTACGAGTCGTAGCACCGCGACGGGCGGACGCCCTGGTGGCAGGGCGCCCGCGCGTCGTCGTGAGGCCTCTTGTCAGGCCCGTCCCCAGATGTCGGTCGGGCTTCCTAGTCCTTCCCGGCGGAGGCCGGCAGGGCGGACGGGAGGGGGCCGTGGGTGGTGGCGAGGCGGGTGAGGCGGCGGAGGTGGGCGGTGAGGCGGAAGGCGAACTCGGGGTAGTCGCCGGCGGTGCCCCAGAGGACTTCGGCGAGGGCGCACAGGCGGGGGAAGGCCATGTACTCGACGTGGCGGGTGTTCGGCATCAGCTCGGTCCACAGGCAGCCCTGGCCGCCGAGGACGTGGGCGGCGGCGCTCGCGGGGAGTCCGGCGGGGACGGGGCGGTAGGCGTACACGTCGGCGGCGGTGAGCACCTCGGCGACGGCGAGCGGCTGGTCGACGAGCTCGGGGTCGGCCTGGTAGACGGTGAAGTACGTCAGCTGGTGCGGGGTCATCACGACGTCGTGCCCGAGCCGGGCGGCCTCGGCGCCGCCCTCCTCGCCGCGCCAGGACATCAGCGCGGTGCCGGCCGGCAGGCCGTCTTCGAGGAGTTCGTCCCAGCCGATCGGGCGGCGGCCCCGTTCGATCAGGAACTCGGCGAGCTGCCGGGTGAACCAGGCGGCCAGCGCCGACTCGTCGGGCAGGCCGAGCTCGCGCATCCGCCGCTGCACCCGGGGCGACTCGCGCCATTCGCGCTTGGGGACCTCGTCGCCGCCCAGGTGGACGTACGGGCCGGGGAAGACCTCCAGGACCTCGGTGAGGACGTCGCGGCAGAACTGGAGGGTGGACTCCTCGACGTTGAGGATCTGCTCGGTGATGCCCCAGGTGGTGCAGACGGGGCGGGCCGGTTCCAGGTCGTTGCCGAGCTCCGGGTAGGCGGCGATCGCGGCGCGCATGTGCCCGGGCAGGTCGATCTCGGGGACGATCGTGATGCCGCGCTGCTGCGCGTACGCGACCAGGGCGCGCAGTTCGGCCTTGGTGTAGAAGCCGCCGTGCGGCGTCCCGTCGAACACCGCGTCCGGGTCGTCCTGGCGGGTGTAGCGGCCGACCAGGGTCTCGGCGCGCCAGGCGCCGACCTCGGTCAGCCGGGGGTACTTCTCGATCTCGACGCGCCAGCCCTGGTCGTCCGTCAGGTGCAGGTGCAGCACATTGAGGCGGTGCAGGGCCGCCAGGTCGACCAGCTTGTGCAGGAACTCGACCGGGTAGAAGTGCCGGGCGACGTCGATCAGCAGGCCGCGCCAGGCGAACCGGGGCGCGTCGGCGATCCGCACGCACGGCACCGAGACGCCGCCGCGCCCGTCCGGCCGTGCCTCGTCGGCGAGTTGGCGCAGTGTCTGGGCGGCGAGGCGGTGGCCGTCGAGGCCGGCGGCGGTGACGGTGGCGCCGTCGGGCGTCACCTCGATCCGGTACGCCTCGGGGGCGAGCGCCGCCTCGACGCGCAGCGTGAGCGCGCCCGGGGCGGGGTCGGCGGTGAGCGGCAGGGGCTGGTCGAGGACGTCGCGCAGCAGGTCGGCGACGGGCTCCAGGCCCGCGGCGAGGCAGAGCTGGGTGGTCGGGGTGAGGTGCCAGCCGCCCGGGCCGGTCACCGTCATCGACGCGGGGCGGGGGACGAGGTGCGGCACGGGGGCTCCTGGGGAGGTCGGTCGGCCCGGGGGCGGGTGGGTCCGCCCCCGGGCCGAGGGGGTCAGCGGGTGCCGATCTCGTTCACGGCGAAGTTGCCCCACTGGAGGTTCGCCGCGCGGACCACCAGGCGCAGCTGGCTCGTCGTCACCGGGGTCGGCAGGGACACCGAACGGCGTTCCACCGCAGCGGAGTTGGACGACCAGGCGACGGTGGCGTCGGCGAGCGCGGTGACCCAGGCGGTGCCGTTCCAGTACTGGACGTCGAAGCGGGTGATGCCCTGGCCCGCCCCGAAGTGGGTGGCCAGTTCGACCTGGGAGACGGTGCGCGGGCTCTGGTAGGCGAGGGTCAGGTTGCCGCCCATGGCGACGCCGCTGGACGGGGAGGCCCAGCTGGTGGCGTCCGAGCCGTCCGCGACCGCCGCGAGGGCGCCCTGGCCGGTGGTGTAGGAGCTGGTCACCGTCGGGGCGGGCTCGGCGAGGCCGGAGCCGGGGGTGCGCTGGAGCGCGCCGAGGTCGGGCATGCCCTGCGGGAGGAGGGTGCCGACCGCGTCGCGGCCGCCGTCGTTGGCGACCTCCACGCCCTGCTGGAGGACCGGCGAGCCGGCGGTGGGACGGTAGCCGGCCAGGTCGGCGATCGAGGTGGCGGCGCCGGGCGCGGTCAGGCCCGGGTTGCCGGTGAGCGCGGCCCGGTCGGTGGCCGGGACGGGCCCGCCGTCGTACCAGTTGCGGTCGTAGGTGATGGCGCTGCCGGTGTTGTACGGCAGGTTGGCGGCGTTGTGGATGATGTTGTTGGACATCGTGACGCCCGCCGCGTTGTGGTACACGGCCGTCAGCGCGGTCATCGCCGAACTGCTGGGCGACACCCACACGGTGTTGTTGTAGACCTGCACCGAGGTGGTGTTGGTGGAGAAGGTGAAGATCTCGTTGCGGTCGTTCTGGCTGACGTTGTACCGGACCACCGCCGTGGCGGGCGCCGAGTCGCCGGAGACCGAGATGAAGAAGCCGCCGCCGTTGTCGTGCGAGTAGTTGTACTGCACCAGGCTGCCGCGGCTGCTCTCGTCGGCGTCCAGCGCGTCGCCGTCCATCTGCGGGCCGTTGTACTTGGTGCCGGAGATCTCGTTGAACTGCACGGTGGTGTTGTCGGCGTCCGCCCACCAGATCGCCACGTTGCCGTGCGCCTGCGCGGTGTCGGCGACGGTGTTGCGCTCGACCAGGGTGTCGCGCACCACCAGCGGGGCGATGCCGCCCGCCGCGATGCCGTGCACGTAGTTGTTGCGGATCACCGTGCCGGTGCTGGGCGTGAACGCCCGGTACTCGCCGGTCGGCGCGCCCAGGAAGGACCACAGCGAGGTCCAGCCGTCGCGCTGCATCCAGGTCGACCAGCCCGAGATGCCGTACGAGGCGATGTTCGCGACCTCGTTGTCCTGCACCGTCAGGCCGGTGAAGTAGGTGGGCGTGGTCGAGCCGCGCACCGTGTAGATGATGCCGCCGGAGCCCGGGTTGGAGCTGTTCGGCGGCGCGTCGATGTCGTGCACGTAGTTGCCGGTGATCCGCACGTTCGGGACGGCGCCGACGTCCTTCGCGTACACGTTGACGCCGATCCGGTACGGGGTCGAACTCGTGATCGGGCCGGCCGAGTTGGAGATCTCGAAGCCGCTCACGGTGACGTCGTGCTGGTTGGACAGCAGCACCACCGAGTCCACCGCGCCCTGCCCGTCCAGCTTCGGCTTGGCGCCCGTGCCGTACGAGGTGAAGGTGATCGGCGCGCCCGCCGTGCCCGAGCCGTGCGGGGCGAGCTGGCCGGTCCAGGTGTCGCCGGAGCGGAACGCGACGGTGTCGCCGGGCTGGAAGGTCTGCTTGCCGACCTGCGCCAGCGACTTCCACGGCGCGTCGGGGGAGGTGCCGCTGTTGCTGTCGCTGCCCGCCGAGGCGGACACGTAGTAGGTGGTGCCGGCGGCGTGCGCGGCCGGGGCCGCGAGGGTGGTGAGCGCTGCGGCGGCCAGGGTGAGCGCGCCCAGCGCGCTCAGGCTTCTCGTAGATCCGGTGGTCACGTTCTGCCCTCTCCTGAGGTGGGGTGCACAGGGGCCCTGCGAGCAGCCGGGCCGGGGGAGTGGCCCCAACCCGGCTGCGGGGACGGCTACTTGGTCGTGCCGAGCGTCATTCCGTCCATGATCCGCCGGCCGCACCAGAAGAACAGCGCGACCATCGGCGCGACCAGGATGGTGACGCCCGCGAACAGGCCGCCCCAGTCGGAGGTGTACTGCATGGTGCTGCTGAGCTGGTTCAGGGCGGCCGGCAGGGTGAACTTCGCCGGGTCGTGCACCATCACCGACACCAGCAGGAACTCGTTCCACAGGCCGATCGCGTTCAGCACCGTCACGGTCGTCATCCCGGGCCGCGCGACCGGCACCATCACCGTCCAGAAGGTGCGGATCGGACCGGCCCCGTCCAGGGCCGCGGCCTCCTCCAACTCGGCGGGCAGCGAACGGAAGTAGCCGGTCAGCACGAACACCGTGAACGGCAGCGACATCGCCACGTCCACCACCACCAGCGAGATCCGGTCGTCCCACCAGCCGGTCACCCAGTCCACCATGAACTGGCTGACCGAGGACGCCAGCGTCTGGTACGGGATCAGCACCGCCTGCACCGGCAGCGCCAGGCCCGCCGCGAAGTACGTCAGCGTCGGCGCCGCCGAACGGCGCGCGGAACGCGCCAGCATGTATGCCGCCGGGGTCGCCAGCAGCAGGATGCCGATGAGCGAAACACCCACCACCACAACGGTGTTGAGCAGCATCCCGGCGAAGTCCGCGGCGTGCCAGGCCCGGGCGTAGCCGCCCAGGTCCAGCCCGTCCACGCCCAGCGGCGAGGACCACAGGGCGCGCGAGGTGCGCGCCGAGGACAGGAACGTCCACGCCAGCAGCAGCACGTTGAACGCGGCCACCGCCCACAGCAGGACCTTCACGGCGCCGGGCACCGCCAGGTCGCCGAAGAACCTTCTGACGGCGCGGAGTTGTGTCTTGGCGGTCACGAGATCTCCAGTCGGTCGCTGCGGCCCAGCCGCCGCACCAGCACCACCAGCGCGACGGTCAGCACCGTCAGCAGCGTCGCCATCGCCGAGGCGTAGCCCAGCTCGGGCGCCCCGCCGCCGGTGGTGTGGCCGGCCGACAGCCACTGCTGCACGGCGTAGGTACGGGAGTTGACGGACGGCGTGCCCGCCGTGCCGACGAAACCGATCACGATGTCGAAGGTGCGCAGGCTGTTCGCCGTCCACAGCACCGCCGCGATCGCGATCATGTCGCGGGACAGCGGCAGGGTGATCCAGCGGAACTGCTGCATCCGGGTCAGGCCCGTCAACTGGGCTTCCTCGTACAGGTGCTTGGGGATCGCGTCGACCGCCGTCATCAGCAGCACGATGTAGAAGCCCGAGCCCATCCACACCACGCCGACCACGATGCAGCCGAAGATGTGCTGCGGGTCCAGCCAGGTCTGCTGCGCCGACTCCAGGCCGATCATCCCCAGCAGCCGGTTGACCACGCCGTCCGGGTTCAGCAGGAAGCCCAGCGAGGTGCCGACCGCGATCATCGAGATGATCGACGGCAGGTACAGCGCCGCCCGGACGAACGCCCGCCCGCGCATGTCGCGCAGCACCGCCATCGCCAGGAAGGCCAGCGCGAACACCGCCGCGCCGCCCACCAGCACGATCACCGCCGTGTTCCAGAACGCCTGCCGCACCGTCTCGTCGCGGAACACCCGCACGTAGTTGCGCCAGCCCACCCAGGTCAGCGGCGCGCCCGGGCCCGACCACTTGGCGAAGGAGATCACCACGCCGTACATCGACGGGCCGAGGAAGCCGAGCGTGTAGAGCAGCAGGGCCGGCCAGGTGAAGAGCCGGAAGTAGCCCTTCGAGTCGCGCTGCGAGGTCGCCCCCGGGCGGGCCCGGCCCGCGGTGCGGAACGCGGGCCGGGCCGGACGGGCGGCGGGGGAAGTGGCGGTGGACGCGGTGCCGGGTGTCGTGGTGTCAGCCATTGGCCAGCGCATCCGCGGTCTTCTTCTTGCCCTGCGCGACGAAGTCCGCCGGCGACAGGGTGCCCGCCAGCAGCTGGTCGTCCAGCGGCAGGAACACGTTGTTCCACCACTTGTCGTTGGCCGTCGCGCCGTCGTAGGTGGTGTTCGTCTCGGTCGCCTTCAGGATCGACTCCTGCGCCGACTTCAACGCCTCCGGTGCCGCCGCGTCCGCCCGGGACGGGATGTTCATCGCGTCGGTGCCGATCTTCGCGATCACCTGCGAGCGCAGCAGGTAGCTCAGGAACAGCTCCGCCGCCTCCGGGTGCTTCGCCTTCGAGCTCACCGACCAGCCCAGCGAACCGACCTCGACCGTCGAGTGCCCGCCGTCCACCATCGGGAAGGTGAAGCTGCTCGGCTTCGCGTCCGCTGGGGCCTGCGGCTTGGTCTCCGCCGGCAGCCAGGTGCCGTTCAGGTTCATCGCCGCCTTGCCCTGCGCCCAGTCGTTCTGCGCGGCCGGGTACTTGGTGCCCATGTAGCCGTCCTGGAAGTACGGCTTCAGCTCCGCCACGCCCTGCGCCGCCTTCAGCACCTCCGGACGGTCCCACGCCGAGGCGTCGGTGCCGAGCGCCGAGAGCGAACCCGGGCCCGCGTAGCGCATCATCAACTCGTAGAACCAGTAGGCGTTGTAGAAGTTCACCAGGCCGTCCTGGGCGAGCGGCGTGCTGCCCGCCGCCTTCTGCTGCTGGAGCAGCGCCAGGAACTCCGTCCAGGTGGCCGGCTGCTTCGCCGCCAGCGCCGGGGTGCGGGCCGCGTCGTACCAGACCGCGGTGGAGATCAGGGTGTGCGGGACGAACGCCAGCTTGCCGTCCTTGTCGACGGCCGACTTCAGCACGTTCGGCGGCAGCACGTCCGCCACCGACTTGCCGTCCTCGCCCGGCACCGGCAGCTTCAGCACCGCGTCGATCGGCTGCGTCATGTTCTGACCGGCGAACGCCGCGATGTGATCGGTTCCGCTGTCGAACATGTCCGGACCGCTGCCCGAGGCGATCGCCTGCGGCATCGTCGTGGTGCCGGAGCGGCCCAGGTACTTGATGTTCACCTTGATGCCGGTCTGCGCGGTGAAGTCGTCCGCCGCCGCCTTGAAGATCGCGGCCTGCGGCTCCTTCTCGCCCCAGGTCGACCAGTAGTCGACCTGGCCCTGCGCCTTCGCGGCGGACGCCACATCGGCGGCCGAGCCGCCCTGGGCGTGCTGCGCGCCACCGGAGTTCTTGACGCCGCAGGAGGACACCAGCAGCACGGCCGCCAGCGAGGCGGCGAGCGCGGCCGCGGTGGCCGGGGACGGGGTACGGGACATGACGTTTCTCCAACGAGAGGGCGGGGCGGTGGGGGAGGGGGTGGTTCAGTGGGGCAGCAGGGCGTCGTCGTCGCGGTCGGCGAGGGTGACGACGGTGCCGGTGCGGCGGGCCTGTTCGGCGGCCCACACGGCGCGGTGCGCGGCCAGGCTCTCCCGGCCGCCGGAGCGGATCTGCTCGCTCGCGCCGGTGGCGATCGCGTCGACGAACGCCTCGAACAGCCGGTCGTCCGCGCCGCCGTGCCCGGCGGCCGCCGAGGCGTCCGCGCCGGGGACGTCGGTGGCGTCGATGAACTCCCAGGCGGCGGTGGTGAAGTCGTGCACCGACAGCCGCACCCCGTCGCCCTCGACGTAGCCGCGGGTGCCGAAGACCCGGGTCTTGCGGAAGTCCAGCGGGGTGAACGCCGACATGGTGAACGAGGCGGTGCGCCCGTCGCCGAAGTCGAAGTCCACCACCTGGGTGTCCACCACGTCGTTGTCGCAGGCGTAGACGCAACGGCCGTACGGTCCGGTGCGCAGCGCCTGCCGGACGCCGTCCTCGGTGCGGTCGGTGGTGACGGCGCCGAGCGGCCAGTACTCCTTGTCGGGGTCGCCGAGGCAGCCGAGGTACAGCCGGGGCGCCGAGTACGGGCAGCTGGGCTCGACCGGGCAGTCCAGGCAGTTGTCGGTGGCGGCGGCCGGGCGGTTGCGCGCGGTGAAGTGCGTCAGGCCGCCGAACGAGGACACCCGCTCGGGCGGGCGGCCCATCAAGTACAGCAGCCAGTCCACGTCGTGCGAGGACTTGGCCAGCAGCATCGGCGAGGACTCGTCCTCGCGCCGCCAGTTGCCGCGCACGAAGGAGTGCGCCTGGTGCCACCAACCGACCGGCTCCAGGTGCTGGATCGACACCACGTCGCCGAGCCGGCCGGAGTCGATCAGCTCCTTGAGGGTGCGGGTGTAGGTCGTGTAGCGCAGCACGTGGCAGACCGCCAGCAGCACGCCCGCGTCCTCGGCGGCCCGCACGATGCGCAGGCAGTCCTCCTCAGTGGTGGCCATCGGCTTCTCCAGCAGCAGGTGGTAGCCGGCCGCCGCCAGCGCCTCCACCGGCTCGGTGTGCTGGGTGTCCTGGGTGGCCACCACCGCCGCGTCCGCCAGCCGGGGCCGGGCCGCGAGGTCCCGCCAGTCGGCGAACACCGCGTCCTCGGGGACGCCGTACTCGGCGGCGAACGCCGCCCGGCGCTCCGGGTCCGGCTCGGCGACCGCGACGATCCTGGCCCGCCCGCCGCGGTGCGCGCTGCGGGCGTAGACCCCGCCGCGCAGCCCCGCCCCGACGACGGCCAGCGTCACCGGCAGCACCTGCTCTTCCGGCACAACACACCCCGATTTCCCAGCAGTTGGCGAATTCCGGCCGGACGGCACGCGGCGCGTCCGAGCCGTGCGAAGATGACGTTCCGATGACTTTCCAAGGCCACTTATGTAAGTGGCTTGTGGAATCATGGGGACCAGAACCGGCCACCGTCAAGGCTTTGGCGCGGAACGATGTCTGACGGGGCGCAGGTTTCTCGGGCCCCCTCGGGACCGGTCGGACCGGCGACTTACGAAAGGCAGGCGATAGATGTCCGCAGGACGTGCGACGACTTCCGCAAGCGAGGAGGGATCGGCGGCCCCGGCCAGGGTGCCGGTGCTGCCGGCCAGCGCCTCCCAGGTGCTCGCCGCGGTGCGCGCGGCCGCCGCGCCCGCCGTCACGGTCGCCGAGGCCGCCACCGCCACCGGACTGTCCCGCCCCACCGTCGAAGTCGCCCTCGACCGGCTCGCCGCGCACGGCCTGGTCGGCGAACTCGCCCCCGACCCCGGCGAGCGCCGGATGGGTCGGCCCGCCCGCAACTACCGCTTCCGGCCGGGCGCGGGCCACGTCCTCGGCCTCGACATCGGCAAGTACAAGGTCCTCGCCGCGGTCGCCGACCTCGACGGCAACGTGGTCGCCACCCATCGCGTCGAGGTCGACCCGGCGCAGCCGCGCAAGGGCCGACTCGCCGCGGCGCGCGGCGCGGCCCGGACCGCACTGACCGCCGCCGACCTGACCCCCGACGGACTGTGGGCCGTCACCGCCGGCACCACCGGCATCGTCGACCGCGACGGCCGGATCAAGCTCAGCTCCGCGCTCCCCGAATGGACCGGGCTCCACCTCGCCCGCTCACTCGGGCGGACCTTCGCCTGCCCCGTGCTGGTCGAGAACGACTGCCGGCTCGCCGCCGTCGCCGAACGCTGGCTCGGCGTCGCCCAGGACGTGGACGACGTCGTCTACCTGCTGGCCGGCATGCGGATGGGCGTCGGCGTCCTCAACGGCGGCGTGCTGCAACGCGGCCACAACGGCTCGCTCGGCGAGATCGGGGCGCTGCCCGAGATCGGCTGGAACGCCGCCCCCGGACACCTGGTCGACGACCCCGACGCGGAGTCCTCCGAACAGGCCGTCACCGCGCTCATCGCCGCCGCCAGAGCGGGCGACGCGGCGGCCGCGCAGCGGATCCGCCGCTTCCTCGACGCGATCACCCTCGGCGCGGCGACCGTCGCCCTCGCCTTCGACCCCGAACTCGTCGTCGTCGGCGGCGGGTTCTCGCGCGCGGACGACCTGGTCCAGGACCCCGTCCAGCACGCCCTCGACGCGCTCTGCCCGATGCCGCCCCGGGTGGCGTCGTCGGCACTGGGCGAGGAGGCGGTGGCGCTGGGGGCGGTACGGGTCGCGCTCGACCACGTGGAGACGCAACTGGCTTGAGGGGGTGGGGCGTTCGGCCTGACCGGAGGAGGAGTCCGTGAGGTCGGCGGGTTGCGCGCGCGGTGAGCGGAGGCGGGCGTGCGGGCGCGGGCAGGAGCCGAGTTCGGCGCATCGACTCGGCCTGGGCGGCGCTTCTGCGGGCCGTCTCGGTGCGGTGGGCGTCAGAGCGTGGCGAGGCGGGTGAGCGGGCCGGTCGGGTCGGGGAGGCCGCAGGCGGCGCGGACGGCGGCGTCGTGGGCCGCCGCGAGGGCGTCGAGGCGGGCCAGGCGGGTGCGGCCCTGCCGGGAGAGGTGGGCGGTGATCCGGCGCCGGTCCTGGTCGCCCTGCCGGCGGTGGACCAGCCCGGCGTCGGCGAGCGCGTCCACCAGGCGGCTGAGACTGGCCTGCGGAATCAGCAGCGCCTGCGCCAACTCGCCCATCGCCCGCCCCTCGCCGTCCGCCAGCGCCCGCAGCACCCGCCACTGGTCGACCGTGCAGTCCTCCTCGGCGAGCGCCGCCGCCAGACCGGAGGTGAGCCGCCGATGGGCCAGCGCCACGAGCTCCACCAGCAGCGGCGCGTCCGCAGCAGCGGCCTCGTGCGCGGCGACCGCACCCTTCGTGCCCATCCGACCCTCCGTTCCGAGGTCTCCCCGAGCCTCGCGGGCTTTCCCGGGGCCGACATCCCGACCATACTCGCACTGGTGATGCTGGATGCCAGGCTGGTCGACCCGCTCGACGCGCTGCACCTGCCCAGGGACGGCGGCGCGTTCCGGGTGGGCCTCGTCGTGCCGCAGTCCGGACCGCTCGGCCTGACCGGCCCGTCCGCACTCGACGGCGCGCTGCTCGCCGCGCACGAGATCAACGCCCGCGGCGGCATCCACGACCGCCCCCTCGAACTCGTCCTGGTCGACGGCGGCGGCGCACCCCGCCCCGTGGCCGCCGAAGTCGGCCGACTCCTCGACGCCGGCGCCCTGGACGCCCTCGCCGGTTGCCACACCAGCGACGTCCACCGCGCCGTCGAAACCGTCGCCGCCGGCCGCATCGCCTACATCTACACCCCGCCCCACGAAGGCGGCACCCGCCGCCCCGGCGTCCTGTGCACCGGCATCGACCCCTCCCGCCAACTCGCCCACGCCGTCACCGAACTGACGCGACGTCACCAGGTGAGCCGATGGGCGCTGATCGGCAACGACTACATCTGGCCGCGCTCCGTCCACCGCGCCGCCGGCACCCTCGCCGGCCGGGCCGGCGCCCGGATCGTGCTGGAGCGCCGCATCCCCTTCGGTGCCGTCGAGCCGGCCGTCGAACCACTGCTGGACGCACTGCGCGCCACCCGCGCCGACGCCCTGCTGCTCAGCCTGATCGGCCGCGACCTGGTGCACTTCAACCGCGCGCTGCGCCGCAGCGGACTCGACCGCCGACTCGTGCGCCTGTCGGGCGCGTTGGAGGAGAACGGCCTGCTCGCTCTGGGCGGCGACGACACCGGCACGCTGTACGCCGCGATGCCGTCCTTCGAGACGCTCGCCGAGGAGCCGCGCCAACTGCTCGGCGAGCGGCACCGCGCGCTGTGCGGCCCGTGGGCGCCCGTGCTGGACGCGTACGCCGTCGGCCTGTACGAGGGCATGCAGCTGCTCGCGGCGCTCGCCGACCGTCACGCACTGGAGCCGCACGGCCTGACCGCGGCGGCCGCCCGGCTGCTGCGCGGTGCGCCGCGCGCCGTGCACCTGGCCCGGGCCGAGGGGCCGGGCTTCACCGTGCTGACCCCGCGGAACGCCGACTGACCTGCGGTTACCGGCCGGTTCCCGCCGTCTCGGCTGACGGAACGCGCCCCCGAAACCCTTCCATATGGAAATACTTGGCCCTACAGTCTCCCCCACACACCCGCTGGGTCCGTCACGGAGAGAGAGCACCATGGCCGACACACCCGCGCCGCAGAGCATCGAGAGCTATGGCTACCAACAGGAGCTTCGCCGGTCCCTGACCTTCACCGACCTGCTCGTCTACGGGCTGGTGTTCATGGTGCCGATCGCCCCCTTCGGCATCTTCGGCGGCGTCTTCCAGGGCTCCGGCGGCATGGTCGCCCTGGCGTACGTCCTCGGCATGGTGGCGATGATGTTCACCGCCCTGTCGTACGCCCAGATGAGCCGGGCCTTCCCGATGGCGGGCTCCGTGTACACCTACGCCGGACGCGGTATCGGCGCGCCGGTCGGCTTCCTGTCCGGCTGGATGATCCTGCTGGACTACGTGCTGGTGCCCGGCCTGCTCTACCTGATCGCCGGCGTCGCGATGAACTCGCTGGTGCCGTCCGTCCCGGTGTGGCTGTGGCTGGTCGGCTTCGTGCTGCTCAACACCGTCGTCAACTACCTCGGCATCGAGACCACCGCCAAGGTCAACAAGGCCGTGCTGGTCGGCGAACTCGCCGTGCTGGCCGTGTTCCTGGTGGTCGGCGTGGTCGCGCTCGCCAACGGCAAGGGCCGCGGCTTCGACTTCACCCCGCTGTACAACGCGGACACCTTCTCCTGGCCGGTGGCGTTCGGCGCGGTCTCGATCGCGGTGCTCAGCTTCCTCGGCTTCGACGGCATCTCCACCCTCTCGGAGGAGAACCGCGACTCCACCAAGGCCATCGGCCGCTCCATGGTCGCCGCGCTGCTGCTCGCGGGCACCCTGTTCATCGTGCAGACCTGGGTCGCCTCGCTGCTGGTCGCCGACCCCGACGCGCTGATCCGCGACGGCGACCCGAACGGCACCGCGTTCTACGACGCCGCGCGCACCGCCGGCGGCGGCTGGCTGGCCACCGTGACCGCCGCGTCCACCGCCGTCGCCTGGGGCTTCGCCAACTCGCTGGTCGCCCAGGCCGCCACCTCCCGGCTGCTGTTCGCGATGGCCCGCGACCGCCAACTGCCGTCCTTCCTGGCCAAGATCCACCCGAGCCGCCGGGTCCCCGTCAACGCCACCCTGCTGACGGCCGGCGTCTCGCTGGTGCTCGGCCTGTACATGGCCTCGCGCGACGACGGCATCACCCTGCTGAGCACCCTGGTCAACTTCGGCGCGCTGACCACCTTCCTGGTGCTGCACGTCGCCGTGGTCGTCCACTACCTGGTCCGCAACCGCAGCAAGGACTACTGGCGCCACCTGATCGCGCCGGTGCTCGGCTTCGCGATCCTCGGCTACGTGGTCGTCAACGCCGACATAGCGGCCCAACGGCTGGGCTTCGTCTGGCTGTTGATCGGTGCGATCGTGCTGGCGGGCCTGATGCTGACCGGCCGCAAGCCCCGGCTGGCGGTCGCCGAGAACCCCGAGGAGAACCAGAAGTGACCCTGCCCGAGATCGTCCAGCTGACCCCCGCGCCGGAGGACTGGGCCTACACCTTCGGCGGGCGCGCCCCGCTGACCACCGTCCGGCCCGGCAGCATCGTCGAGCTGACCACCGAGGACTGCTTCGGCGGCAAGGTGCGCGGCACCGGCGACCTGCCCAGCCAGGTCTGCGTCTTCCCCTACCTCAACCCCGTCACCGGCCCGATCGCCGTCGCCGGGGCCGAGCCCGGGGACGTCCTCGCCGTGCACTTCGTGGAGATCACCCCCGCCCGCGACCACGGCATCTCCAGCACCTTCCCGCACTTCGGCGCGCTGACCGCCACCCACCAGACCGCGATGCTGCACCTCGCGCTGGAGGAACGCGTCTGGATCTACGACCTGGACGTCGCCGCCGGACTGTGCCACTTCCGGGCCCGCACCGGCGACTTCACCGTCGCCCTGCCGCTCGACCCGATGCACGGCACCGTCGGCGTCGCCCCCGCCGCCGGCGAGGTGCTCGCCTCGATCACGCCCGGCGCGCACGGCGGCAACCTCGACACCCCCGAGATGCGGGCCGGCACCACCGCCTACTTCGGCGTCAACGTCGACGGCGGGCTGCTGGCGATCGGCGACGGCCACGCCCGCCAGGGCGAGGGCGAGGTGTGCGGCACCGCCGTCGAGGCGGCCATGCGCACCACCGTGATCGTCGACCTGGTCAAGGGCGGCGGCCCGGCCTGGCCCCGGCTGGAGAACGACGACTACCTGATCAGCACCGGCTCCGCCCGTCCGCTGGAGGACGCGTTCCGGATCAGCCAGCACGACCTGGTCGGCTGGACCGGCGAACTCCTCGGCCTCGACCAGCTCGACGCGTACCAGCTGGTCAGCCAGGCCGGGCTGGCGCCCGCCGCGAACGTCTGCGACACCAACTACACGATGGTGGCCAAGCTGCCGAAGACCGTCCTCGGGCGGGCGCGCGCGTACGACGGGCTGCACGAGCGGCTGCGGGAGACCGCGGCGGCGTACTTGCGGCACCGGTAGGCCCGGCGGTCGGCCGGTTCGGCGCCCGGGTGCTGGTGGCCCGGGCGCCGATCGCGTTGTTCCGGTGCGCGGCGGGGCCTCAGGCTCCGGCCGCGTCGAGGTTCGCGGTCAGCCGGGTGAGCAGTTCGCGCAGGGTGCGCAGGTCGGAGAGGGGGAGCCCGGCCGCGGCGCCGATGTGGCGGGGGACGGCCCGGGCGGGTTCGCGCAGGTCGCGGCCGGCCGGCGTGAGCGAGACGATCACCGAGCGCTCGTCCTGCGGGCTGCGCTCGCGCGCCACCAGCCCCGTCGCCTCCAGCCGCTTGAGCAGCGGCGACAGCGTGCCGGAGTCCAGGCGCAGGCGTTCGCCGAGCTGCTTGACGGGGAGCTCGCCGTGCTCCCAGAGCACCAGCATCACGAGGTACTGCGGGTACGTCAGGCCGAGGTCCTTGAGCGCCGTCCGGTAGACGCTGCCGAACGCGCGGGACGCGGCGCTGAGCGAGAAGCAGAGCTGCTGGTCGAGCAGGAGCAGGTCGGAGCCCGCGGCCGCCAGGTCGTCCATCGTCGCGTCAACCCCCGCGGGCGCCGCCGGGGTTCGGTTCTGCTCGTGCCTGGTCATGGCTCAAGGGTAGCAAGCGGGAAGGTCGCGGCCGATTCAGTTGTGCGCAATTGAATTGGGTGCTTTACTTCTGGGGCAGGGCAGGCCGGAGACGGCGCCGGCGGACAACACCGCCGGACGCACCGGTCCGCCATCGAAGACTCTGGGACTCAGGGACGACAGGAGAGCTCGACATGGAACCGCTCTACACCGCTGTGGCCACCTCGAACGGCCGCGACGGCCGCTCCGTCAGCTCGGACGGCAAGCTCGACCTCAAGCTGTCGCTGCCGCCGGCGCTGGGCGGCGACGGCGTGGGCACCAACCCCGAGCAGCTGTTCGCGGCCGGCTACTCGGCCTGTTTCTCCGGCGCGCTCGGCCTGGTCGCCCGGCAGGCGAAGATCGACGTCTCGGACGTCTCGGTGACCGCCGAGGTCACCATCGGCAAGGACGAGACCAGCTTCGCCCTCGCGGTCGTCCTGCGGGTGGAACTGCCGGAGGAGCTGTCCGGCGAGACCGGCCGGCGGCTGGTCGAGCAGGCCCACCAGGTCTGCCCGTACTCCAAGGCGATCAGTGGGAACGTTCCGGTGGAGCTGATCGTCGAATAAGCGAGGCAGGGGTCTCACCTGGGGACTGCGGGCCGCATTCGCGTGGGGGCGAAGCGGCCCGCAGTGGTGTCCGCCGGGAAGCGCGGTGGGCGCGGTGGGCGCGGTGGGTGCTGCGGGCGCTGCGGTCGCTGTGATCGCTCCGGGCTCAGAGCGGGAGCAGGTCCGGGCGCTTCGCCTCGATGTGGTCGCCCGAGGACTCGCCGCGCAGGCGGCGGCCCACCCACGGCAGCAGGAAGGTGCGCGCCCATTGCAGGTTCTCCCGGCGCTGCTCGGCCGGGGTGGTGGCCGGCGCCGGCGGCCAGGCGGCGTCCGGGTCGTCGAGCGAGGTCAGACCGAGGGCGCGCGCCGCCAGCAGCGCCACCCGCTGGTGGCCCTCCGGCGACAGGTGCAGCCGGTCCTCCGACCAGGCGCGGCGGTCGTGCACCGCGCGCAGCGACCACAGGTCCGCGACGGCCAGGCCGTTGCGGTCGGCGATCGCCCACAGGTGCGAGTTGTAGGTGGCGACCTTGCCGCGCAGGTGGCGCAGCACCGGCACGTTGCGGGTGTCGAAGCCGGTGCAGATCAGCACCCGTCCGGCGTTCTCCTTCAGCTCCAGGACGGCCGCCTCGAAGTGCTCGGCGATCACGTCCGGGTCGCTGCCCGGGCGCAGGATGTCATTGCCGCCGGCGCACAACGTGACCAGGTCGGGCTGGAGTTCGCGGACCTTCGGGACCTGCTCGGCGACGATCTGGTCCAGCAGGCGGCCGCGGACGGCGAGATTGGCGTACCGGAAGTCGGACTCCGGACGGCGCCCGGCCAGCATCCCGGCCAGCCGGTCGGCCCAGCCCGCGAACTGCCCGTCGGGGCCAGGATCGTTCAGGCCCTCGGTGAAACTGTCACCGAGCGCGGCGTACGAACTGAGGTCGGGGGTCTCCTGGTAGTCGGCCATGGAGGAGATAGTTCACTGTGTGAAGTGACCTACGCCACCGTAGGTGGCCCCAAGTGGCCCGTGATCTCCGCCACGGGGCGGAAAAGGGCTACCCTTCATGGGTTCGGAACCGCAGTTCGCGCGGGCCGCAGGACGACAGGAGAACCGTTGTGACCAGCGACGGGGTGCGCGAGGAGAAGGCGCGTCGCAAGCAGATGATGATCCGCGCGTCGATCTACATCGTGGGCACCCACGTGTTCGCCGGTTTCGTGCTGCTGCTGTTCGCCGTCGGGCACCGCTGACCGCTCCGCCAGCCGCATTCGCCGGGGGGTCGGTCGGTCATCCGGCGGCGTCGGGAGCCGGTGCGGGCAGAGCGCGGGCCGCGACCTTCGCCAGGTGCGCGTCGAACGCGGCCGCCGGGTCCGGGTGCACCCGGCTCAGTGCGACCATCGCGGTGATCATCACGTCGCACAGTTCGCCCGCCACGTCGTCCCAGCTGTGCGAGAAGCCCTTGCGCGGGTTCTGGCCGAGCGCGCCGATCACCGCCTCGGCCACCTCGCCGGCCTCCTCGCTGACCTTCAGGCACTGCAACACCCGCTGCATCTCCGGGGATTGAGTACTGCCCTCGGCCAGCCACGCCGCCAGCCGCCGCACCGTCTCCCACTGCTGCGCGTCCACGTTCCCGCCCTCTCGCCGCGTGCGCTGCTCGCGCCCTCGTCCCACGCAACGACCGTACCCGGCGCGGGTGGTGGCGCGGATACGGTCGGTTGCGGCGCGGTGTCGGCGAGGGGTCAGCGCAGGCGCTGCTGCCAGTCGATCGGGACGCGGCCGGCCGGGCCCGGTGCGGGCTGGGTGACCGGGTGCGCGGTGGGGCCGGCCAGCGGCGGGCCCTCGTAGAACTGTTCGGTCTCGGTGTTCCAGAACCAGTCCTCGCCCGGCTCGAAACTGGTCAGGAACGGGTGGCCGGCCGACCGGGCGTGCGCGCTGGCGTGCTGGGACGGCGAGGAATCGCAGCACCCGATGTGTCCGCACGCCGCGCACCTGCGCAGATGGAACCACCAGCCCTGGCCCTCACCGGCCAGGCACTCCATGCAGCCGTCGCCACTGGGCGGCACCGCCGGGTCGATACCGGGGATCGTCGTGTCTTCACTCATCTCGGGCACCTCCTCGAAAAAGCGTATGCCGGGGACGGCGGCCGACGCCCGTAGGCGGGCCGGGGACGGCGCGGCGCGGGCGGCTCGGTGGTGCGGTGTGGTGCGGCGCGGCCGAGTGCGGTGCGGGCTGGTGCGGCCCGGTGCGGTGCGGTTCGGCCGGGTTCGGGCCGGTGCGGTGCGGTGCCGCTCTCGGGGGTGGGCGGCGCGAGGGTGGATTCCGTCCTGATCTACAGTGCTGTAGATTCAATCCTCGGGGCCTGGGCCCGCGGACGCGCCGGGGGCCGGCCGCCGGGCCGAACTGCCGGGCCCGGTACGGGGATACCACAGGAGGGCAACATGGGAGTCTCGCTCGCCAAGGGCGGAAACGTCTCGCTGACGAAGGAGGCCCCGGGGCTCACCGCCGTCATCATCGGCCTCGGCTGGGACGTCCGGGCCACCACGGGCGCCGACTTCGACCTCGACGCCAGCGCGATGCTGTGCAACGAGGCGGGCCGGGTCCTCAGCGACCAGCACTTCGTCTTCTACAACAACCTTCGCAGCCCCGAGGGTTCGGTCGAGCACAGCGGCGACAACCTGACCGGTGGCGGCGACGGCGACGACGAGCAGATCAAGGTCGACCTGACGGCCGTCCCGCCGCAGGTCGCGAAGATCGCCTTCCCGGTGTCGATCTACGACGCCGAGCAGCGCCGGCAGAGCTTCGGCCAGGTCCGCAACGCCTTCATCCGCGTCGTCAACGAGGCCGACGGCAGCGAGGTCGCGCGCTACGACCTGAGTGAGGACGCGTCGACCGAGACCGCGATGGTCTTCGGCGAGCTCTACCGCTACGGCACCGAGTGGAAGTTCCGCGCCATCGGCCAGGGTTACGCCTCCGGCCTGCGCGGCATCGCGCTGGACTACGGCGTCAACGTCTGACGCTCCGGGCAGGTCACCCGTCCGATCGCAGCGGCCGCTGTGCGCTCGGACGACGAGCGGGGACAGCGGCGACGGCAGCGACAGCAGTGCCGGGGCAGGGTCGGATCCGGGGGGTCCGGCCCTGCCGCCGTTCCCGCTCCGCCCTGTGCCGTCGGGACCGCTCCGGTGCGGCCGCCGGCAACTGCGGAGCGCCGCCCCGGGGTTGCGGGGGCGGGAGTGTCGGGGGTTGGGCGGCAGCGGGCGGTGTGGCAGGCTCGGCGCATGGAACAGCGTGTACTTGGCCGGACCGGGCGTCCGGTGTCGGTGGTGGGTCTCGGGACGTGGCAGCTGGGCGCCGACTGGGGCGTGGTGCTGGAGGACGACGCACTGGCGGTGCTGGACGCCGCCGCCGACGCCGGGGTGACCTTCTTCGACACCGCCGACGTCTACGGGGACGGCCGCAGCGAGCAGTTGATCGGACGTTTCCTGAAGTCCCGGCAGGGCGACGGCCTGACGGTCGCCACCAAGCTCGGACGCCGGCTGCCGCAGCTGCCGGAGAACTACACCCTCGCCAACTTCCGCGAGTGGACCGACCGTTCGCGCCGCAACCTGGGCGTGGAGCGGCTCGACCTGGTGCAGCTGCACTGCCCGCCGACGGCGGTCTACTCCAGTGACGCCGTGTTCGACGCGCTCGACACCCTGGTCGAGGAGGGCCGCACCGCCGCGTACGGCGTCAGCGTGGAGACCTGCGCGGAGGCGCTGACCGCGATCGCCCGGCCCGGCGTCGCCAGCGTGCAGATCATCCTCAACCCGTTCCGGCTGAAGCCGCTGGACGAGGTGCTGCCCGCCGCCGAGAAGGCCGGCGTCGGCATCATCGCCCGCGTGCCGCTGGCGTCCGGCCTGCTGTCCGGGAAGTACACCAAGGAGACCCTGTTCGGCGCGGACGACCACCGCACCTACAACCGGGACGGCTCCGCGTTCGACCAGGGGGAGACCTTCTCCGGCGTCGACTTCGCGACCGGCGTCGAGGCCGCCGACGAGTTCGCCCGCCTCGCCCCGCCCGGCGCCACCTCTGCGCAGACCGCGCTGCGCTGGATCATCCAGCAGCCCGGCGTCACCACCGTCATCCCCGGCGCCCGCAACCCCGCCCAGGCCCGGGCCAACGCCGAGGCGGCCGCGCTGTCGCCGCTGCCGCCGCAGACCCTGGCCGCCGTCCGGGACCTGTACGACCGCCGGCTGCGGGCGCAGGTGCATTCGCGCTGGTGATGCGCGGGCTGCGGGCCGGGTGGGCAGGCGCTTGCCGGCGGGAACGGGTAAGCGCTTTCCCGGTGGAACGGGAAAGCGCTTACCGATTCCGGCGCGTGCTCATCGACGGAACGGGAAAGCGCTTACCGATTGGGTTCGGTAAGCGCTTTCCCGTTGCCGGTCGGGACGTCGCGGTCAGGGCAGCGGCTCGGCGTGCATGGGCGTTCGGGGGGTCTGGTGGCCGCCGCTGGCCATCATCCGGACCTCGCCGGCGTCGCTGATCTCGGCCTGCACGATGCCGGACGCGTCGGCGTACACCGGGTGCCCGCCGGGGCCGCGGGTGCCGGTTGCCTCGACCACCACCACGTCCTGTTCGGCGTGGCCTCCGGTCTCGCCGGGGAAGGTGAGAGCGAATCGTCGGGCCATGGCCGGACCTCCTTCCCGTTGTTCGTTCCATCGTAGGCAGCGCCCGGCTCGACGGTCGCTCCCGGACGGCGGGCGCCGAGCGGGGAGGCGGGGCGCGAGCGGGTGCTGCCCGGGGCCCGGCGGGCGCGGTCAGGCCAGCAGGTGGAGGCGTTGCGCGGCCGGGCCGAGGCGGACGGTCTGGCCCCAGGTGAGGTGCAGCGCGTCCGACTCGATGCCGTCGCCGAAGGCCACCAGCCGCTCGGACTCCACGGTGAGGGTCAGTCGCTGGTCGGCGGTGAGCAGGCCCTCGACCCGGGAGGTGCCGGTGACCGGGGACGGCCAGGCTTCGCGGACGAACCAGGACAGCCGCGGCTCGGTCGGCCCGGGCAGGGCCAGCCGGCTGGAGCGCTCCAGCCACGCCGAACGGCACCACCCCGTCGCGCCGGTGCCGGTGCCGACCAGCACCCCCGAGGAGGCCTGCGACTCCGCGTCGCCACCGGGTGCGGCGAGCCGGTAGCGGGCGGTCTGGTGGCCGGCCTGCCCGAGGTAGATCTCGTTCAGGGCCAGCAGCCGCTGGGTGTCGTCCGCCACTGCCTCCACCATGGTGCGCGCCTCCAGCCGCCCGTCCGCGCCCGGCCCGACGGCCGCCCGCAGCAGCGACCCGGCCCGCCCGGCGCGGTGCCGGACCAGCACGCCGGGGTTGCGGCCCGGCTCCGGGTCGATGCCGATCACCGGCTGCCCCGCCAGGTACTTGGCGGTGTTGGCGACCAGCCCGTCCGGCCCGACCACCACCACCAGGTCCTCGGGGCCGAACAGGAACCGGTCCAGGTCCGCCCGCTCGACCCGGGTCTGCCGCCAGTCCAGCGGCACCGCCGCCGACACCTCGGCCAGCGCACCCCGGGCCAGGTCGTGCCGTCGCTCCGCCTCGTCGAGCGAGCGGCCGCGCCCCGCGAGGAAGAACTCCGCCTGGCCGCGGGTGCCGTGGTGGGCGATCAACTCCTCGAACTCGGTGCGCCGGTGGACCAGCACCACGCGCGGCGCGAGGCTCACCGGCCCGGCCGATCCGTGCGCCCGGCGGTTTTCGTCGCGGGGTGGGCGGCCGGGGCGGCGGCGAGGTCGGCCGCGGGGACGGGGGCGGTGGCGGTGGGCGGGCCGGCCGGGGTGGACAGCCGGGTGAGCAGGCCGGTCAGCACGTCCGGGGTGAGGGTGATGCTGTCGATCCGCGGCAGGTGCTCGGCCAGCCGGATCAGCGCCAGGGCCTGCAGGATCTCCGGTCCGACCTGCTGGTGCGCCGTCAGCCAGGCCGCCTCGGCGGCGGCCTTCGCCTCGCCCAACGACCGTGCGGCCTCGGCCTGTTGAGCCGCCATGGTGCCCGCCGCCTCGGCCTCCGCCACCGCCAGGCGGGTGCGGCGGACGGCCTCGGCGTCGGTGCGCACCGCGTCGGCGGCCGCCTTCTGCTCCGCCTCGCGGCGCGCGTTCGTGCCGTGCTGGGTCACCAACTCCTCTTCGCGGCGGGCCAGTTCGATGCGGCTGGCGAGCTCGTTCTCGGCGATGGCGCGCTCCCGCTCGACCGCGACCGCGCGCCGCTCGTAGGTCGCCCGGTCCGCCTCCTGCTGCACCTGCTCACGGGCCGGGGTGCGCAGCGCCCGCTCCAGCTCGGCCTCCGGGCGGACCGCCGTGACGCGGACCGCGAGCACCGTCAGGCCGATCTCGCCCAGCCGGGGTTCGGCGGCCAGCCCTTCGGCGATCCGTTCGCGGACCGCCGCCACCCCGTCGACCAGCGTGTCGGCCAGCGGAGTTCGGGCGATCAGCTGGAGCGCGTGCTGCTGGGCGGTCTCGGTGAGCAGGGTGGCGAGCTGGGCGAGCGGCTCGGCCCGCCAGGCGCCGGTGTCGGGGTCGATGCCGAAGTCGAGACGCGTGGCGGCGACCGTCGGGTCGCTGATCCGGTAGGTGACGGTGGCCTGCACCGCGAGGTCCTGGAAGTCGGCCGTCCTGGCGTGGAACATCATCGCCAACTCCCGGTCGTCCGCAGGCACTTCGGAGATGGCGGCGGTGAGCGGCCGGAACCAGAAGGCAAGCCCGGTGCCCTCGTGGGCGGGCCGCCCGCCGCGCAGGTGGCGGATGTGGCTGGTGGGCGCCGAGCGCAGGTGGCGGAAGCCGAAGCGGCGGGTGATGTCGGCCATGGGAGTCGCGACCGTCCTCTCTTTTCGTCGCTTCGACGATAAGGCCGCACGGCGCTTGTCGTCAATACGACGAAAAGGGGGGTCGGGGGTGCGCGGCCCGGCGTCCGTTGATTTGAACGCGTTCAGGAGTGCGGTAGCGTACTGATCGTGCGCTGCCGATCGCGGCGTTCATTCCGGTGTGCCCGCAGGTGGGAGCTGCCGCGGGCACAGCACCGACACGAGGGTGGGGCGGAGCCATGTCCGAAAGCGAATTCGTCAACTGGGTCGCGGAGTTCGAGGCGGAGAAGGCCCGACGGGCGCGGACGGCGGACCCCGACTGGAGCCGGGGCGCCGGGCTGGCGGCGGAGGTCGCGCGGAGCCTGCAGAAGTTCCAGGTCGGCGAGAACGGCGACGGGGCGAACCTGCGGGCCAAGGCCGACCGGGCCGGCGACGCCGCGTACTCGGCGGCGGTGCGACTGTTCATCGACGAGGAGCGCAACCACGCGCGCCTGCTGGCCGAGCTGCTCGGCGCCGCCGGCCACCCGCTGCTGAACGGGCACTGGAGCGACCGGATCTTCGTCCGGGTGCGCCGACTGCTGGGCCTGCGCACCGAGTTGATGGTCCTGATGGTCGCCGAACTGGTCGCCGTCGAGTACTACCGCAGCGTGCGCGACGGCCTCGCCGACCCGCTGACCCGCGAGGTCACCGACCGCATCCTGCGCGACGAGCGACGGCACATCCCGTTCCACGTCCTGCGGCTGCGCCACTCCTTCGCCGAACTCCCGGCCGCTGCCCGCCCGTTCATGACCCTGGCCTGGCTGCTCCTGGCCTCTTCCGGCGCCCTGTTCGTCGCCGTCGACCACGGCCCCGCCCTGCACGCCGTCCGCGCCACCCGCACCCGCTTCCTGCTCGCGGTGGCCCGGCACGCCTGGACCGTCGGCGCCCAGCTGTCGACCGCCCCCGAGGGGCGGGCCCCGGCGCCGGATCCGCTCACCGGCCGGGCGAATTGACGCGGAGGCCGGTTCGCGGTGCGGTGAGGTCACGCACCGCCGACCGGGGCCGGGCACACCGCACACGAGTGCACCCGCCGCTACCGCCCGCGGGCGGTCAGGTGGTCGCCGATCGCCAGGAAGGCCTGCACGAGTGGGACCTGACGGACGGCCGGGGAGACGACCTGGGAGGCGTAGTGGACGACCACCAGGTCCAGCGCGGGGCTGATGAAGAGCCGCTGGCCGTGGATGCCGCTGGCCATGAACGAGCCGTACGGGTCGTTGGGGATCCACCACAGGTCGTGGTACGACAGGGTGGCCGGTGCGTCGGCGGGCGCGGCGGGGAAGCGGACGCGGCGGGGGTAGCCGTCGGGGACGCCCGAGACGATGGTCGAGGCGACGGCCTCCGGGATCACCTGCCGGTCGCCGACGGCACCGCCGCAGCGGATCATCTCGCCGAGCCTGGCCACGTCGCGCGCGGTGGCGCTGAACCCGCCGCAGGCGGCCTCGATCCCCTCGGCGTCGACGGTGTAGTAGGCGTCCTCCTGCGCGCCGAGCCGGGACCAGACCGTGTCGGACAGGTGCGCCGAGGTGGTGCTGCCGGTGACGCGGCGCAGGACCTCGGCGAGGGCCTCGACGTTGCCGTTCTCGTAGCGGAACTCCTCGCCGGGCGCGCCCGTGGGCCGGGCCGTCGCGAGGTGCTCGCGGATGCTGCCGGGCCCGCTGTAGCCGAAGGGCCGCAACTGGGGTGCCAGGACGGCGAAGTAGCGCTGGGCCTCCAGTGCCTTGTCGTAGGGGCGGCCGGCGTAGCTCATCCGGGTGCCCATGTGGAGGAGGTGGTCGACGGTGGCCTCGCCGAAGGCGGTGCCGGCGAGTTCGGGGACGTACTTCACCACCTCGGCGTCGCGCTCCAGGCGCCCTTCGTGGACCAGGGTGGCCGCGAGCAGGCCCAGATAGGACTTGGCGGCCGAGGCGTTGAAGTGGGGCACGTGCGGTTCGTAGCCGTGCAGGTACTGCTCGTGGACGAGCACGCCCCGGTGCAGGACCAGCAGGGCGTCGGTCTCGGCCTCCGCGAGCAGTTGCCCGAGGCCGAGCGGGCGGCCGCCGGGGCCGGTGAAGGAGAAGCCGTCGAGGGCCCCGGGCGGTGCGGTGGGCAGCTCCCGCGGGCCGTCGCCGCCCCGCCGGACGGCGCGGCTCGGCAGGGTCTCGCGGCCCGCGGTGGTGTGGCGGCGGACCCAGGCCGGATCCGTGAAGCCGCGGGCCCACGTCAGGTCGGACAGGGGCGGCATGGTGGTCATACGACAACTCCGCTCGGCGCGCTTCCAGAGGCCGTTACCGTACATCGTGTTCGGTAAATCAACCAGAGTCGCGGGGAGCGGACCGGCGCGGACGAGTGCCTACGGCGCCAGGTCCATGGCCCCCGGGGCGTCCGAGGGGGCCAGTCCGGTGGCCCACACCCGGCCGTAGACGGACAGGTCGCGCAGGTGGGCGGTGATCTCGGCGGAGCTGTAGCCGGTGCCGCCCTCCACCCACCAGGACAGCAGGCCGACGAGTTCGCCGGTCCAGGCGCGCGCGACGAGGTCGAGCGGGATCCTCGGCGTCACCCCGAGCTGCGCGGCCCGGTCGCGGAACGCGGCCTCGGCGCGGGCGCGGATGAGCTCGGTGAACTCCCGCAGGGCCCGCCCGTCGCCCTCGCCCCGCAGGATCACCTGGTAGACCGGCCGCTCCTGCTCGGCGTGTTCGAAGATGTACTTCACCGGCAGCCCGGTGAAGCCCTGGGCGTGCGCCGGGCGCACCGCCGGCAGCAGGCGCTCACGGTCTTCGGCGAGGTCGCGCACGATGCCGACGAGCAGGTCCTCCTTGTCGCGGCAGTGTGCGTAGAAGGTGGCGCGGCCGACGTCCGCGCGCTCGGTGATGTCCTCGACCGTGATCGCCTGGAACCCCTTCTCCAGGGTGAGTTCCACCAGGGCCTGGCGCAGCGCGGCGCGCGTGCGGCGGACGCGGCGGTCTCCCGCGGGCTTCGTTTCCACGTTGTCTTCCTTCTGCTCCGGACCGTTGACCTGACCCTAGCGCTGCCCTTAGGTTGCCGGACACCAAGCTACTTTCCGAACTAAGTGTTCGGAATCTTCATGGAGGTGCCCATGAACCTCGGGCGGTACGTGCGTCGGACGGCCGGCCATCACCCGGACGCCGAGGCCCTGGTCTGCGGCCCGGTCCGGCTGACCTACGCGGAACTCGACGACCGGAGCGACCGGCTGGCGACCGCGCTGCGCGGGACGGGGCTGGAGCGGGGCGACCGGGTCGCGACGCTCTCGGCCAACCGCGCCGAACTCGTCGTCACCGAGGTGGCGCTGTACAAGGCGGCGCTGGCCCGCGTCCCCGTCAACGCCCGCCTGGGCGACGCCGAGGTGGCGCACCTGCTGCGCGAGTCCGACGCCCGGGTCCTGCTGACCGACGCCGACCACCTGGAAACGGTCCGCGCGGCGCTCCCCGGGACGAACGTGCAGACGGTCCTGTGCTACGACGGCCCGAGCGAGCTGGGCCCGGGCTACCCGCGGACGCTGGCCGACACCGTCCCCGAGGCGGTCGACGTCGAGTGCGACGAGCGGGACACCGCCGTGCTCCACTTCACCTCCGGATCCACGGGCCGGCTCAAGGCCGCGGTGCAGACCTACGGCAACCGGCTGGCGCTGATGCGCAAGTCGGTGATGAACGCGGACACCCGGGTCGGCCCCGGAGAGGGCCAGATCCTCGCCGGCCCGGTGACCCACGCCTCCGGCATGCCCCTGATGGGAGTCTTCTTCGCCGGCGGCCGCGCCATCGTCCTGCCGCGCTGGGACGCCGAGGAGTTCCTCGCCACCGTCGAGCGGGAGCGCGCCACCCACGCCTTCGTCGTGCCGACCATGCTCAACACGGTGCTCGCGCTCCCCACCGCCCGCGACTACGACCTCTCCAGCCTGCGCCAGCTGATCTACGGCGCCGCACCGATGTCCCCGTCCCGCATCCGCGCCGCCTGGGACCTGTTCGGGCCGGTGCTCTCGCAGGGGTACGGGTGCGGGGAGACGACCTCCGGCGTGCTGTTCCTGTCCACCGAGGACCACCGGCGGGCGATCGAGGGCGAGGACGAGGAACTGCTGCTGTCCTGCGGGCGCCCGCTCGCCGAGGCGGACGTGCGGATCGTCGACGAGAGCGGCGCCGAGGTGCCCGACGGCGAGATCGGCGAGATCGCCGTCCGGGGCCCCGACGTCGTCCCCGGCTACCACAACGAGCCCACGCTGACCGCCGAGTCCTTCCGCGACGGATGGTTCCTCACCGGAGACCTCGCCCGCCGCCGGACGGACGGCTACGTCTTCATCGTCGACCGCCGCAAGGACATGATCATCTCCGGCGGGTTCAACATCTACGCCGTCGAGGTGGAGTCCGTCCTCCACCAGCACCCGGACGTCTACGAGGCCGCCGTCGTCGGCGTCCCCGACGAGCGGTGGGGCGAGGCCGTCAAGGCGGTGGTCGTCCCGCGCGACGGCGCCGCACTCACCGAGGAACAGCTCACCGGGTTCTGCGCCGAGCGCCTCGCCCGCATGAAGAAGCCCCGCTCGGTCGACTTCGTCACCGCACTGCCGCACAACCCCAACGGCAAGATCGACCGCCGGGCGATCCGAGAACCGTACTGGGCGGGCGCCGAGCGCCGCGTCCACTGACCCGCCCGCCGCGACAGCGGCGGCAACCGAGCTACCCGGAACAGGAACCGCCCCATGCCCTACACCCTCACCCCCTCCTACGACGACAACCCCCGCCTCCAGGGCCTGGTCGTGCGGCTGCGCGGCTACCTCGCGGACGAGCTGATCCCCTACGAACGCGAGCACGGCATCACCCCCGAGAGCCGGCTCGACCGCGCCACCCTCGAACACGTCTGGAAGCGCAGCGCCGAACTCGGCTTCTACGGCATCAGCCTGCCGCCGGAACTCGGCGGACAGGGCTTGACCCTCACCGAACTGTGCGCCCTGAAGGAGGAGTTGACCGCCTCCGGGGCCGCCCTGTCGCACTCCGTCCTCGGCGACCTGGGCGGGCCGCTGCGGGTGGGCGCCATCGTCAAGTACGCCACCGAGTACCAGTTGGAGCGCTACCTCCTGCCGGTGGTCCGCGGCGAACGCGCCTGCTGCTTCTCGCTCACCGAGCAGGACGCCGGATCCGACGTCCGGCGCATGAGCACCACCGCCACCCCCGACGGCGACGGCTACCTCCTCAACGGGCACAAGGTCTTCAGCTCCGCCGCGCCCTTCGCCGACTTCGCGATCGTCGTCGCCCGGATGGCCGGCCCGGACGAGGCCTACAGCGCCTTCCTGGTCGACCTCGACACCCCCGGCTGCCGCGTCCTGGACGGCGAAGTCCCCATGTCCGGCCAGCAGATGGAGGGCGACCTGCTCCTGGAGGACTGCCGCGTCCCGGCGGCCAACCTGCTCGGCGGGATCGGCGAGGGCCTGCGCATCGGCATCGGCCGCGTCACCCTCAACCGGCTGCTGCACTGCCCCTCGCTGATCGGCGCGGCCCGGCGCGCCTGGGACCTCTCGGTGGCCCACTCCAAGAACCGGGTCGCGTTCGGCCGGCCGCTGCTCGCCCTCCAGGCCATCCAGCACAAGCTCGCCGAGATGGCCACCGACATCCACGCGGCCCGCTCCATGGTGATGGCCACCGCCGCCCGGGCCGACGGCGGCGCGAACATCTCGGTGGAGGCGAACATGTGCAAGCTGTTCGCCTCCGAGGCGTGCTTCCGGGTGGCGGACCAGGCCGTCCAGATCCACGGCAAGGACGGCCTGACCCGGGGCCACGAGGTCGAACAGATCTTCCGCACCCTGCGGATGTTCCGGATCGTCACCGGCACCACCGAGATCCACAAGAACGCCATCGCCAAGGCACTCGTCTGACCGGCCCCGCCACCCGGCACCCTGCACCGCGCCCGCACCCGTGAGCCGCGGCCGCCGCCCGTGAGCCGGGGCCGCCGCCCGTACGCCCGACGGCCGGCGGCCCCGGCAACGGCCGGACCCGGCACCCGGCGGGTCCACCGACGTCACGACCCCCTGCTCCACCCCCACCCGCAGGAGTCACCCATGGCACCCCGCCCCCTCGCGCCCCCGATCGACCGCACCGGCGCCCCGGCCGCCGACCCCCCGTACGACCGCCGCCGCGCCTGGCTGGTCACCGCCATGATCGTCGCCTTCATGGTCGTCAACTTCGCCGACAAGTCCGTCCTGGGCCTCGCCGCCGTCCCGATCATGGACGAGCTGGACATCGACAACAGCACCTACGGCCTGATCTCCAGCGCCTTCGCCCTGCTCTTCAGCCTCTCCGGCCTCCTGGTGGGCTTCCTCTCCACCCGGATGTCCAGCCGGATGCTCCTGTTCGCCCTGACCCTGCTGTGGGCCGTCGCCCAACTGCCGGTCCTGCTCTCCGCCACGGTGCCCGCGCTGATCGCCGGCCGCGCCCTCCTCGGCGCCGCCGAGGGCCCCGCCGCGTCCATGTCGATGCACGCGCTGTACAAGTGGTTCCCCCCGTCACGCCGAGGCCTGCCCTCGGCCCTGCAGATCGGCGGCGCGGCGCTCGGCACCCTCGTCGCGGCCCCCGTCCTCACCTGGATCATCACCGGACACGGCTGGCGCTCGGCCTTCGCCGCCCTCGCCGTCGTCAGCGCGCTCTGGGGGCTGCTCTGGTGGCGCGTCGGCCACGACGGCCCCTTCGACCACACCCGGGCCGCCCCCGCCGACGGCACCCCGGGCACCGGCCCGCGCCGTCTGCCGTACCGCCGGCTGCTCACCACCGGCACCGTGCTCGGCAGCATCTCCAGCGCCTTCGGCGCCGCCTGGGCGCTCTCCCTCAGCCAGGCCTGGCTCCCCGCCTACCTGCGCACCGAACTCGGCCTGGCCCCGAACGCCGCCGCCACCGCGATCAGCGCCGTCTCCGCCTTCGGTCTCCTGCTGCTGCTGACCGTCTCCCCGCTGATGGACGCCCTCAAGTCCCGCGGGTGGTCGAGCCGTTGGTCGACCGGCGCGACCCAGGGCCTCGCGGTCTGCGCGGCCGGCTGCGCGATGGCGGCCTTCCCCTTCACCGACGCCGCCGTGCCGCGCCTGATCCTGATCGCGTTCGCCTTCGGGGCCGTCGGCGTCGCCATCCCGCTGCACTACATGACCACCGCCGAGGTCGTCCCGACCGCCCAGCGGGGCGCCCTGTTCGGCATCGTCGCCGCCACCGGGACGCTTCCCGGCCTCGCCGCCCCCTTCCTCACCGGCCACCTCCTCGACACCGCCGACGACCCCGGCACGGGCTACCGCACCGCCTTCCTCGTCGCCGCCCTGGTGATGACGGCGGCGGGAGCACTCGCGGTCGTCGCCATCCGTCCCGAACGCGACGCCCGCCGCCTGGGCCTGGAACCACAGCGCCCGGCGGCCCCGAGCACACCCGGACACTGACGGCCGGTTCGCCCCGCCCGGGCCCGTTCGGGCGGTGCCCGGAAGGCCGGCCAGTACTCCAGTGCGACTTCGCGATCATGTCGGTCTCCCGCTCTACTGTGGCTGGCCATGGGTTACGACGTACACATCACGCGGTGGGTGAACTGGTGGGTCGAGGAGGGCCGGGACATCAGCACGGTGGAGTGGGAAGCGGTGGTCGCTGCCGATCCCGGTCTCGCGGCGGTTCCGATGTGGTGGAACGCCGGGCGGATCGTGTCCAAGAACCCGAGCGACGCGGTGATCGCGAAGATGCGCGAGGTTGCGAAGCTCCTGGATGCCAGGGTTCAGGGCGACGACGGTGAGTACTACGACACCTGACGCATACGGCCGCCGCGAGATGACCAAGGGTTGTGTGGACTCTTGAAGATCGCTCGGTGGCCGCGGGCCACAGCGTAGACCCTGCACGATGGCGGGCGTTGTTCGACCAGGCCATGGCGCGGATCGCGGGCCTGTTCGGGCGGGTGGAGCCAAGAGCAACAGCCCGCGTCTGTCTGCTCGGGTTGCTGTCCGGGACCGAGCGCAAGAGCTGCCGGCGGCCGGCCGAGCACGCCGGTCCTGCCCGCCCCGGGCCGATGCAGCGGCTGCTGCGGCCTGCCCGCTGGGATACGGGCGCGGTGCGCGACGAGGTCCCCCGCTACGTCGTGGACCAGCCCGACCTCATCCTCTCCTTCCACGACCTGTGCCTTGCAGAAGCCGGTGACGAGTGGTTCATGGGACAGATCGACACCGATGGGTCTGTGGTCTGCTGGGCTTCCTACGGTCCTGACCTGGCCGAAGCCATCCGTGGACTGTGAGCTGTCAGGCAGCGAGACCGATCACTTTCGCAACAGGCCCTCGCCGGCCCGGGTCCAGCGGTTCGCCGCGCGGTGGTGGGAGGCGGTAGCGTCCGCGGTATGTCCGACGGTCCCGATGCGGCGACGGCTCTGCGCGGCGGGGTGCGTAGCCGCTCCGACGCGTGGGGGTTCGTGCGCTGGTTCGCCGACGCCTGGACGGGCCGTCCGCTGGGCCCGCAGGACGGTTGCACCGCAGCGGAGTTGGCGGCTGCGGAGGCCGATCTGGGATTCGCGCTGCCGGCCGCCCTGCGCGAGGGCTACGCGCTCCTCGGCCGTCGGGACGACCTGACCCGGCAGCAGGACCCGCTGGTCGAGCTGTCCGGCCTCCACGTGGAGGACGCCCTGGGCGGCGTCCTCGTTCACCGGCGCGAGAACCAGGACTGCGCCTCCTGGGGAATCCCGCTGGCCCGGATCGAACAGGACGATCCCCCGGTGGTGGTGGAATCCGACCGGGGGTGGATTCCCTTCCTCGACCGGATGTCCCTGGCCTGGGTGGAGCTGGTGCTGAGCGAGTCGCTCTTCGCGGCGGGCCACCGTTACGACGCCTGCGAGCTGCCCGACGCGCTGCTGCCGGACCTCCACGCCCGCTATGCCCGGGTCGACCTGCCCGACCACCCGATGTGGGCGAGCCGCGACGACTCGCCGATCCGCTGGTACGCGGCCCCCGGCCGGCTGCTTCGCCGGGACGGCCTTGAGGACCGGTCGTGGATCCACGCACGCGGGCGCACGATCTCCGATCTTCGGACCATCCGTGCGGACCTCCCGGGCCCCTGGGTCCGCTGAAGCCGCGCCGCTCAGGTTCCCGCGAGGTCGGCGGGGCCGGACGTCGTGGGGCCCGGGCGCGGGGAGGGGGTGCGCAGGGCGGTGGCGGCGGTTGCGGTGGCGGCGCAGAGGAGGGTGAGCAGCAGGAAGGCGTGGTTGAGGGCGGTGAGGCGGGTGAGCCAGCCGATGACGGCGGGCCCGGCGAGCATGCCGAGGTAGCCGAGTCCGGCGACGCGGGAGACGTTGGCGCCCGCGGCGGCGGGGTCGGCGTGGCCCGCGGCGCTGAAGAGCTGGGGGACGCAGCCGGACAGGCCGAGGCCGAACAGCGCCCAGCCGACGAAGGCGGCCCACACCCACGGGGTCAGGGCGGCGGTCGTGATGCCGATCGCGGCGGTGGCCGCGCCGTGCCGCAGGACGGCCATCGAGCCGTAGCGGCCGGCGAACCGGTCGGCGAGCAGGCGTCCGACGGTCATCGCGGCGGCGTAGGTGCCGTAGGCGAACGCGGCCGTCCCGGCGGGTGCGCCGAGGACGTCCCTGAGGTGCAGGGCGCTCCAGTCGTTGGCGGCGCCCTCGGCGAGCATCACCATCAGCGCGAGGACGGCGAGGACCCGGATCCGGCGGCGGACCCCGGCAGTGTCGGCAGCGGGTGCGGAGGTGCGCGCGTCGGCGACGTCGTCCGGCGTCGCGGTGGCGGGCAGCAGGCTGCGGGCGGCCAGGAGCGCGGTGGCGAGGCCGAGCACGCCGAGGACCGCGAGGGTGACGGCCGGGCCGAGGCCGGCGGCAGCGCCCGCAGCGGCGGCCAGCGCGGCGACCACGCCGCCGACCGAGAACGTGGCGTGGAAGCCGGACATCACCGGCCGCCCGTACGCCCGCTCCACGTGGACGGCATGGGCGTTCATTCCGACGTCCAGGCAGCCGTTGGCGAAGCCGAAGACCAGCAGCGCGGCAGCCAGCGTCCACACGTCCGGCGCCAGGCCGGGCAGCACCAACCAGCGACGCCGCGCACAGCGCGCCGGAGGCGGGGACGACGGTGCGGGCGCCGAGACGGTCGGTGAGCCGCCCCGCCGCGCGCATGCCGCCGAAAGCGCCGAGCCCGAGCAGGACGAGCAGGCCGCCCAGGCCCGCGTGGCTGATCCCGACCCGGCTCTCGACGGCGGGGATGTGCACCACCCAGGCGCCCATGAGGGTGCCGCACAGGACGAAGTAGACGTAGGTCGCCACGCGGGCGGCCCGGAGCGAGCGTTCCATGCGTCCGACCATAACGAACAATTCTGTTGTTCGAAACGCGGGATGCGAACATTGTAGATGTTCGGTTCGGGGTGCGGTTCAATCTCTGTATGAACACCGCGGAGCGCCACGCCCTGATCGCCCAGACCGTCCAGGACGTGGGCAGCGCCACCGTCCTCGAACTCGCCGAACTCACCGGCACCTCCGAGATGACCATCCGGCGCGACCTCGACGCGCTGGCCGCGCACGGCGTCCTGGAACGTTTCCGGGGCGGCGCCCGGACCCTGCTGCTGCGCGGCGAGGAACCGCCCTTCGCCCTGCGCGCCCGCGAGGCGGTCGATGCCAAGCGCCGCATCGCCGCCGGGATCTCCGCGCTCATCGCCGACGGCGAGACGGTGCTCCTCGACAGCGGCACCACCTGCCTGGAGGTCGCCCGCCTGCTGCGCGAACGCCCCGTCACCGTGATGCCGCTCTCGCTGCCCGCCATCCACGTCTTCGGCGACACCCCCGGGCCCGCGGCCCTGCTCGTCCCCGGCGGCCGGCCCCGCGCCACCGAAGGCGCCCTCACCGGCCCCCTCGCCCTCGCGTCGATCTCCGCGCTGCGCTTCGACACCGCCGTCCTCGGCTGCTGCGCCCTCGGCGCCGCCGACGGACTGACCGCCTACGACCTCGACGACGCCGCCATGAAGAAGGCCGCCATGGCCGCCGCCCGCCGCACCCTGGTCGCCGCCGACGGCGGCAAGCTCGGCCGGACCGCCTTCGCCCACGTCGCGCCCGCCGACCGCTTGGACACCCTGGTCACCGACGACGGCGCCCCCGCCGACGAGATCCACGCGCTGCAGGCCGCCGGCACCGTCGTCGTGCGCGTCTGACGTGCCGGGGCTCGGGCGGCCCCGTGCCGACCTGATGGAGCGTCAGAGTGCCGCGCGACTACGGGAAGTGGTGGAGATCGCGGCGAGGTCGCTGTCGCCGTGGCCGTGCGCGATGGCCTGGAGCAGGGAGTCGCGCAACAGGGAGGCGAGGGGGAGCGCGACGTTGGCGGCGGCGGCCGTGTCGAGGGCGAGGTTGACGTCCTTGAGGCCGAGCGCGAGGCGGAACCCGGCGGGGTCGAAGGACTGTTCGGTGATCATCGCGCCGTAGCCGGAGTAAACCGGACCCGGGAAAAGGGAGTTGGTGAGGACATCGAGCAGCGCGGCCGGGGCCAGGCCGTTCGCCTCGGCGAGGACGGCGGCCTCGGAGAACGCCTCGATCGCCGACACCAGAAGGAAGTTGGCGCTCACCTTCGCCACGTTCGCGGCCGCCGGGTCCTCGCCGAGGTGCCAGGTGTGCCGACCCATCGCGTCGAACAGCGGTGCCACCCAGTCGAGTTCGGCCGCCGGCCCGGACGCCAGGATGTTCAGGTTCCCGGCCGCCGCCACGTCCACCCGGCCCAGCACCGGCGCCGCGATGTACCCGAGTCCGTGCTGCGCGTGCAGGTTCGCGGCGCGGCGCGCCAGCCCCGGCGAGACGGTGGCCATGTTGACGTGCACCGCCGCCCGCGCCGACGACAGCAACTCCTCGGTCAGCAACAGGCGTTCGACCACCTGGTCGTCCGCCAGCATGGAGATCGCCACCTCCGCGCCGAACGCCTCCGCCAGCGTTTCGGCCGCCGTCGCGCCGTCCGCGACCAGCTCCGCCACCGGCTCCGGCGACCGGTTCCACACCCGCACCGTGTGCCCCGCGTTCAGCAACTGCCGAGCCATCGCCCGGCCCATCGCGCCCAGACCGACGAAACCGACGTCCATGCTCACTGCCTCCAGCCAAGGGGGTGCGGACGGGGTACTCCGAGGGCGATGCTACGACGGCCGTTCCCGGTTCCGCCGGTGCGGCGCGGCGGCGCCGGGCCCGGGGGCGGCTTCCGGACCGAACAGGAGGCTCAAGTCCCTGTCCGGGAGACGGCCGGGCGGCGATACTGGCCGCATGGGGTTCATCGTCTTCATGACGCTGCCGGGCCTGGTACTGCTGCTCACCGCCCTCGCGGTGGTCGACCAGGTGCTGCTGCGCGCCGGACGCGCCGGCCTGCTGCCCTGGCGTCCCGGCCACCGGCAGGGCCAGATCTCGGCGACCGGCTTCGAGCAACTGCACGCCCAGTTCTCGGCGGGCAAGCAGAACGAGCTCAAGGAACGCCAGTCGGCGCTGATGCTCCGCGACGAGGACGAGGACGGCGCCCCGCCGAACCGCAGCCGGATCGACCTCGCGCGCGGCTCGGCCGTGATCAGGCTGCCAGAATCCTCCTGAACGGCGAGTGATCGTTTCTCCGAACGGGTGGGCAGGGCATGAACTGGTACGGCGTCCGATGCGTGTTCAAGTGGACCGCCACGGAGGGGCCCTCCTACGAGGAGCGCATCACCCTCTGGCGGGCCTCGTCCGCCGAGGACGCGATCGCCCGCGCGGAGGCAGAGGCCGAGACCTACGCGGCCGAGAACAGCGTCGAGTACCTCGGTTTCGCGCAGTCCTACCGCATGGTCGAGGGCGATGGCGCAGCCGACGCGCCGGGCGTGGGCACGGAGGTGTTCTCGCTGCTGCGAGACAGTCCGCTGGAGCCGGACGCGTACCTGGACGCCTACTTCGACAGCGGCACCGAGCGGCAGCAGTAGGGCGGGCGGCGAGGTCGCCGGCTACCGTGCGATGTCCCTGACGAGCAGGGCGAGGCGCTCCCAGTGGATGGCTGCGCGGTCGCTGGTGGAGCCGATGACGGAGATGAGGCGGGCGGCCGGTGGCCGGTCGTGCGGGGCGATGTGGTCGGGGAGCGCGGTCAGGAGTTCGTAGGCGGGGCGGTTGCTGACGGACCGGGCGATGTCGGATGCCGGGATTCGGGCCGCGTTTTCGGCGTCAGCGGGTGGCGAGGCGTCGAGGGCGAGCCGCACCGCGCCCATGCAGATGATCAGTCGTACGTCTTCGGCGGTCGTTTCGGCATCGAGCTGCCAGATCTCGCACCGGCGCATGAACCTGGCGCGGGTGGCCGGGGCTTCCAGTGCGGCCGACACGATGCGGACGGCGGCGCGGCGGCAGGACTGCCAGAGCGGCGTCATCACGCTCTCCTCCCTTTCGACGAAGTATCGGGAGTCGGCCCGCCGACCACAAGAGGCGTTGCAGGGCGGGACTTTGGTGCGGTCGGTGGTGTGCGACGGACGGCCGGTGGAGGGGCGTCGGTGTCCTCGGGGGCGTGGCGGGCGTGGCGGGCGAGGGCGGCGGAGGGTGCGCCGACAGCGGCGGGGCTGGAGGCGGTGCTCGGGTGCCCCGGCGGGTGGTGATCGTCGAGGGGGCGCCCGGCTGGTGGAGCGGGCGGAGTTGGCGCGGGCCACGGTGGTCGGTGACGAAATCGCCGAGTTGGCACGGGCGTTGGCGATCGTGGACGGCGGTGCCGGTGACACCCTGCGGGTGTGTCGGGTGGCCGACGATCCTGGTGTACGACGGTGACGGGGAGCAGACCGCCGGCTGGACGCTGCACCACCGGAGGGGTCTGCGGGCGTTCGGTGACTGCGATGCCGATCTGCGGGACGGCCCGGCCCTCACCGAGTGGCCGGCGGCGCGGGGGTTGACCGGATCCCGGGAGATCCAGCCGGAGTTGGCCCGCGCAGCGGTTGCAGAGTCGCCCGGAGCAGACCGGGAAGTCTGGTCGGACCGCCTTGGCGAGGCCGAGGTCCGGCTTGCCGCAGGTCTCTTGGAGCTGCTGCCCGATGCGACCGAGGGGATTCGCCGAACGGCTGACGTGGGCCGGGGTGGCCGCGCGGGGAGAGTGGTGGGCTGAGGTGGTGCGGCCGCGCGATCCAGGAGTGGCTGCTCGCGGGGAGCCCGGATCTCGTTCTCGTCGAAGCTCCGGCGAATCGGGCTCAACTCGTCGGTGCGGCAGGGTTGTTCGCGTCCTTCGAGTGGGCGGGGGGCGCGGGGAGGGGCTGTCGGGGGCCGGTGGCGGCCGGGCTTGCCGAGCACATTCGGGCCGTTCGGACCGACGCCATGCGGTACCCGGCTCGATCACGGCTACTACGGTGCCGGGTGAGTCGAACTGCCTTGTGCCGCAGTGGAGTTCTTGTCGGCGACGGGCGGGGCCGGTCGTGGGGTGCGGTCGGGGGCGGTGAGGCGGTGGATGATGGCGGCGACGGTCTGTGCCTCGGCCCGGTCGAGGCGGCGGGACGAGCCGCGCAGCAGGTGGCGGGCCTCGATGGCGGCGAGGGCGATCAGGCCCGGGAGCAGGTCGGTGGAGCGGGCCGAGACCCAGCGGGTGCCGCGCGTGGCCATCCACCACAGGTCCGAGCCGGGGCCGGGAGCGGGGGTGGTCAGTTCGGCGGGCGGCGGGCCCACCGGGTGGCCGGCTTCGGCGAGCAGGGTGTGGAAGCCGCGCGCGATCAACTGGTGGCCGGCGGCGCTGGGATGCAGCCGGTCCACGCTCAGAAGGGCGCGCTGCTCGGTCCACGGCAGGTCCACGAGGTGCAGGTGCACCGCGTGATGGTGTTCGGACAGCGCGTGGACCACCGCGTTGACCCCGCGCATCCGGCGCGCCAACGGACGGGCGAGCGGCGCCGGCAGCCGCAGCAGCCGACCGGGGTCGGGCAGGCAGGCCGTCAGCGGGACGGTGCCTGCGGCCGTCAAGGAGCCGAGTACGGCGGCGAATTGGCGGGCCGTCCGGTCGAGGTCGAAGGTTGCGCGCAGGGTGTCGTTGCCGCCTGCCACCACGGCTGCGTACTGCGGGCGCAGCGCGAGGGCGGTGGGCAGCTGGGAGACCAGCAGGTCGCGGCTGAGCGCACCGCTGGTGGCGAGGTTGCGGAAGTCCACGGGGTGCGGGGAGAGGCTGGGCGCGAGCAGCCCGGCCCATCCCCGCCAACCGCCGGGAACGGGGTCGCCGACGCCCTCGGTGAGGGAGTCGCCGAGGGCTGCGAACCGTACCGTCATCACGTCCCTCCGGAGGGGTCGGGTGAGAGTGGATTGCGCGGGGGCGGAGCATGGAGTGCGGCTTGGGGGCGCGGAGTCGAGGCCTGCCAGATGGTGGCGATGGCCGACGTGTGCTGCCGGGGGCGGTGGGTGAGGAGCAGGCGCTTCTGCGCTGCCTCGCGGGGCGGATCACCCTCGCGTTCGCCCTGGCGGGAGGGCGAGGCCGGGAGACCGGGTCGAGTGAACGGGGCTGGGGCGAGCGGGAGTTGAGTGTGTCGGCTGCGCGGGTGTCCGCTCGTTCCGGTCGGGGCGTTCCTGTGTTCGTCGTGGCGGCAGATGGCGGACGGCGGGGTGCCGAGGTGCAGGTCAGGGGCTGGGCACGACGGCGGGTGCGGCGTGTGCGGTGAGGAAGGCGGTGGTGGCCGCGTCCCAGCCGAACTCCTCGGCGCGGGCGCGGGCGGCGGCGCGGCGGTCGGGTTCGGGGCGGGCCAGCAGCTCCGTGATCGCGTCGGCGAATCCGGGGCCGGTGTCGGGGGCGGCGATGCCCGCGTGGCCGACGACCTGGGGGAGTGCGGAGGAGCGGCTGACGGCGACGGGGGTGCCGCAGGCCAGGGTTTCGAGTGCGGCGAGGCCGAAGGTCTCCACCGGGCCGGGTGCGAGGACCGCGTCGGCGGTCGCCAACAGGGCTGCCACCTCGGCGCGTTCGGCGAGGTGGCCGAGGAACCTGACGGGAAGGCGGAGTTCGGCGGCCTGCCGCTCCAGCCGGCGGCGCAGCGGGCCCGTCCCGGCGACGGCCAGTACGGCGGGGACGCGGTGGCGTCGGCGCAGCTCGGCCAGGGCGTGCAGGGCCCGCTCAGGCCGCTTCTCGGCGGACAGCCGCGAGCACATCACCAGCAGGACCTGGTGCGGATCGGCCAGCCGGGCCCGCAACGCCGGGTCGTGGCGGCTGGGGTGCATGGTGTCCAGGTCGACGCCCAGCGGCGCCTGGACGAGGTTGTCGGCGCCGATGCGTGCGAACTCCGCGGCTGCCCAGGCCGTCGTGCACAGCACCGTGTCATAGGCGTGCGCGGTACGGGAGTTGAGACGGTCGGCGAGGCTCCGTGCGGTGCGCGGCGGCAGGCCCCAGGTGCCGAGGACGCCGGTGGCGCTCTCGTGCGAGACCATCATCGACCGCACCCCGTGCGCCCGGGCCCAGGCGCCCGTCCAGCGCAGGGTGGTGCGGTCGGAGACCTCCAGCCGGTCCGGGGCCAACTCCGCCAGGACGGCGGCCAGTCGGCGACGGTCGCGGAGCACCCGGTAACCGCCGCTGCCCGGTACCGGGGGGCCGGGCAGGGTGATCACCCGGCCCTGCTCGGTCCACTCGTCGCGGTGGTCCGGACCGGGGACGATCAGCACCGGCTGGTGCCCGGCGGCCAGGTAGCCCGCGCCGAGGTGGCGCAGCGCGGTGCGCAGGCCGCCGGAGACGGGGGTGACGAAGTTCGCCACCCGGACGATGCGCAGTGCTCTGTTCACGCCGGCTGCTCCTCGACCAGTTCGCCGGCGGGCGTCGCCTCGGCCGGACGGGGAACGGGTATCGGCGCCGGCACGCCCGGCCCCTCGCCGGAGGCGGAGGCGGTGGCGGCGGGGGCAGTGGCGGCAACCGGGGTGGTGGCAGCGAGGGGGGCGGCAACGGGAGCGGAGCGGCGGGCCCGAGCGGAACGGGAAAGCGTTTTCCCGTTGGTTTCCGGAGCCGCCGGCGACCGGTCGCGGTACTCGGCGAGGACGTCCTCGTAGTGCTGGAGGAGCTGGTCGCCGACGGCCTCCCAGGTGCGGTCGGTGACGTCGGCGCGGCCGGCCGCGCCGTAGCGGGCGCGGAGGTCGGGGACGGCGGCGAGGGTGGCCACGGCCCGGGCGACGGCTGCCGCGTCGCGCGGGGCGACCAGCAGCCCGGTGCGGTGGTGGCCGACCAGGTCGAGGGGGCCGCCGACGGCGGGGGCGACCACGGGGACGCCGCTGGCCATCGCCTCCTGGATGGTCTGGCAGAAGGTCTCCAGCGGGCCGGTGTGCACGAACACGTCCAAGGAGGCGAAGCAGCGGGCGAGTTCGGCTCCGGTGCGGCGGCCGAGGAACACCGCGCCGGGCATCGCGGCCTTCAGCGCGGGCCCGCTCGGCCCGTCGCCGATCACCACCACGCGCACGCCGGGCAGCCGGGAGGTCTCGGCGAGCAGGTCGACCCGCTTCTCCGGGGCGAGCCGGCCGACGTAGCCGACCAGCACCTCGCCGCCGGGGGCGAGGGAGCGGCGCAGCGCCTCGTCCCGGTGGTCGGGGTGGAAGCGCGCGGAGTCGACGCCGCGCGCCCAGATCCGGACGTTGCGCACGCCGTGCGCGGTCAGGTCCTGGGCGGCGGGGGTGGACGGGGCGAGGTTGCGCGCGGCGGCGCGGTGCACGGCGCGGATCCGCGCCCAGGCGAGCGCGGAGCCGACTCCGCGGCCCATCCGGTAGGCCTGCGCGTACCCGGCCAGGTCGGTCTGGTAGACGGCGACCGTCGGCAGGTCGAGGCGCTCGGTGATCCGGGCCGCGCGCGCACCGAGGACGAACGGGCTGGCGAGGTGCACCACGTCCGGACGGTGGGCGGTCAGCGCGGCGGCGAGCCGGCGGCTGGGCAGGGCGATGCGCACCTGCGGGTAGCGGGGGAGCGGGACGGAGGGAATGCGCACCACCGGCAGCGGTTCGTGGTCCGGGCCGAAGGACTGCGGCGGGCAGTGCGCGCCCCGGGCCGGTGCGGGCGTGATCACCAGTGGCTGGTGACCGCGCCGGACGAGGTGCTCGGCGGCCCGCAGCACGCTGTGGGCCACGCCGTTGACCTCGGGCGGGAAGGACTCGGTGACGATGGCGACTCGCATGCCAACGTTGTGGCCAAGCCGGGCGTGCGCCCGGACAAAGGGATCTTTCGCGCAGGCGAACGTCTGCCGCCATTTCCGCACGCGAGGGTGGCGTACTCGGTCGAGGTCGGAGCGACTCGCGCACACGGCCGGAGCGGTTCGCGCAAACGGTCGGCGCGATGTGCGCAAAGCTGCGCGGAATGCGGCTTGAACGAAAGCTTGACGGCATGTCGGGTTGCTGCTGCGATGTGTACAGGTCAACTCGCCGGATCGGCCCCCACCCCTCAAGCGCACGGCCCCGCAAGCGACTTGACGCACCTCGGCCACCCCCGTCCGGCCCGGCGAGGCACCAGCCACCGTCCGTCCCGCCCGCACAGGAGGAATCCCGATGCGCCCCGCACCACGGACCCCGCTGCCCGGACCCCGAGACGCCCGCCGACGCTCCACCGCGACCACGCTGGTCCTGATGCTGCTGGCGACCCTGTTCGCCGTGGCCGGCCCCGCGACCGCCGCCCGCGCCGGCACCGCCGGCAACGCCACCGCCATCACCCGCACGGGCGACGTCTTCACCGTCGCCACCTCCGGCGGGGCCGCCGCCCGGATCCAGTGGGCCCGCGCCGACATCTTCCGGATCTGGCTCTCGCCCAACGGCGCGTTCACCAACGACCCGGCCGGCAGCGACCTCGCCGTCACCACCGCTTTCGGCAACGTCGGCGCCACCCTCGTCGACGCCGGAAGCCACTGGCGCATCGACACCGGCACCGTCGCCCTGCGGATCAACAAGACCCCGCTCACCTTCGCGCTCTACCGCGCCGACAATGCCACCCTGCTCTGGGCCGAGTCCCAGCCCACCAGTTGGACCAACAGCCAGACCACCCAGTACCTGACCCGGGGCCAGGACGAGCAGTTCTACGGCACCGGCCTGCACCTCGGCGAATGGGCGCTGCGCGACAAGACCGTCCCGATCGCCGTCTCCAACCAGTGGACCGAGAACAGCAACGCCAGCCCCGCCCCGTTCTACATGTCCACCAACGGCTACGGCGTCATGCGCAACACCTGGGCCCCCGGCAGCTACAACTTCGGCGCACCCACCCAACTCACCCACAGCGAAAGCCGGTTCGACGCCTGGTACTTCGCCGGCAACTCGCCCAAGGACGTCCTGAACGCCTACACCGACGTCACCGGCAAACCCTTCCTCGCCCCGATCTGGGGACTCGAACTCGGCAACGCCGACTGCTTCAACGCCTCCAACCCCGCCTACACCGGCGACCACAACCGGCCGCGCCACCAGACCACCCCCGACGTGGTCGGCTACGCCGCCGACGCCCGCGCCGCCGACATGCCCTCCGGCTGGTTCCTGCCCAACGACGGCTACGGCTGCGCCTACACCGACCTGCCCGCCACGGTCGCCGGCCTGAACGACCGCGGCTTCCACACCGGACTGTGGACCTCCACCGGCCTGAGCAGCATCAACTGGGAAGTGGGAACGGCCGGTTCGCGCGCCGTCAAGACCGACGTGGCCTGGATCGGCGGCGGCTACAAGAGCGCGTTCACCGGCGTCGATCAGGCCGTGGCCGGCATCGAGGGCAACTCCGACGGCCGGCGCTTCGTGTGGACGGTGGACGGCTGGGCCGGCACCCAGCGCAACGCCGTCGTGTGGACCGGCGACACCCACGGCAACTGGGACGCCATGCGCTGGCACGTCCCGTCCATCGCCGGCGCGGGCCTGTCCGGCCTCAACTACGCCTCCGGGGACGTCGACGGCATCTACGACGGCAGCCCGCAGACCTACGTCCGCGACCTCCAGTGGAAGGCCTTCACCCCGGCCTTCATGACGATGTCCGGCTGGGGCGCCACCAACCCGGCCACCGGCTACCACGACAAGCAGCCCTGGCGGTTCGCCGACCCCTACCTGTCGATCAACCGCACGTACCTCCAGCTGAAGATGCGGCTGATGCCGTACATGTACACCATGAGCCGGGTCGCCACCGACACCGGCGTCCCCGCCACCCGCGCCATGGTGCTCGAATACCCCCAGGACCCGGTCGCACGAGGCAATCTGACGAGTGGTCAGTTCATGGCCGGCGACTCCTTCCTGGTCGCCCCCGTGGTCAGCGACACCACCGTGCGCGACGGCATCTACCTGCCGGCGGGCGACTGGACGGACTACTGGACCGGAAGGACGTACACCGGACCGGGCTGGCTGAACGGCTACAGCGCGCCGCTCGACACCCTGCCGCTGTTCGTCAAGTCCGGTGCCGTCGTGCCGATGTGGCCGCAGATGAACCACAGCGGCGAGAAGCCCGTCTCCACCCTCACCTGGGACGTCTACCCGCGCGGCAACTCCTCCTTCACCCTCTACGAGGACGACGGCACCACCCGCGCCTACCAGGGCGGCGCCTACTCCCGCCAGCGGGTCGACGTCACCGCGCCCAGCAGCGGCTCGGGCGACGTCACGCTCGCCGTGGCCGCCGCGAACGGCAGCTACAGCGGACAACTCGCCGCCCGCGACCACGAGTTCACCGTGCACGCCGCCGCCGCGCCGAGCAGCGTCACGGTCGGGACGTCCACCCTCACGAAGCTGACCGGCAAGGCCGCGTACGACGCCGCGAGCACCGGCTGGTACTTCGACCCCGCCGACCGCTCCGGCACCCTCTGGATCAAGGCCGGCAACCACCCCGTCACCAGCGCCTTCACCGTCACCGCGACCGGCCTCACGCTGCCCGCCGGAACCCCCGTCAGCGCCAGCGGCCCCATCCCGCAGGCGAGTTGGAAGGTCGTCTCCGCCGACAGCCAGGAGACCTCCGCCGAGAACGGCGCCGCGGCCAACGCCATCGACGGCAACGCGGGCACCATCTGGCACACCCAGTGGTCCGGCACCGCCGCCCCGCTGCCGCACGAGATCCGAATCGACCTCGGCGCCCGCTACAGCGTCGACGGCCTCGGCTACCTGCCCCGCCAGGACGGCGGCGTCAACGGCCGGATCGGCGCCTACGAGGTCTACGTCTCCGACAGCACCACGACCTGGGGCGCCCCCGTCGCCACCGGGACGTTCGCCGACACCGCCACCGCCAAAACCGTCGACTTCCCTGCGAAGAACGGCCGCTACCTGCGCCTGAGGGCCCTCGGCGAAGCCGGGAACCGAGGACCGTGGACCAGCGCCGCGGAACTCACCGCCACCGGAACACCCCTGCCGTAGCCGGGAGTTCGACGCATCGTGCCCGCCGCGCCCCCTACTGTGGGGGCGCGGCGGGCACGAGTCGGTCGAACCGCCGGGAGCGCGGTCAGGGCACCGGGTGCGGCAGCGGACGCGCCAACTGCCGCACCTCCTCCAGCCGCGCCGGATCGGGCTGCTGCCGGGTGAACAGGTCGTGCCCGACGACCGTCGACTCCCACTCGTCCGGGGCCTCCGCCGACCGCGTCAACAGCCACGCGGCCGAGATCCACTCCGCGCCGTTCCGCTGGTACTGGCCGCTCCACGACGTCACCGAACCCGCGTCACCGAGCTCGTTGTGCCACGCCACCGTCCAGCCCACCGCCGTCCCGTGCCCGGCCTGCGCCGGCGCCACCAGCCGTCCCACCAACGGATACGCGCCGCTCGCCCGACCCGTCGCCGAGACGTACGTCCCGGTCAGCGACCCGTCCGGACCCGCCACCAACCGCATGTGCGAACCCAGTTCGCTGTACCAGTCGCCGGTGATGCCCACGCTGCTCCTCCCACCGCCCTGACCGCCGCCACCGCGCCCGGCCCGGGCGCGCCAGCCCCCACTGTGCCGCCCCCGACCGCCCGGGCGGCGGCGACGCGCGGACGGCCGGCGGCGGATGACCCGAGCTGCGGACGCGCGGAGGGACCGCGACGGACGGGCCGGGGCGGGCGGCGCGGGACGGACCTCCCCGGGCGGGCATGCGGTGTTGCGGCACCCGGGGCCCCCGCGGCGGGCCCGTCCCCGCGACCGGGGAGAATGGCGTCCGAGCGGAACCACCCGAGACCGCCGCCCCGCCCCGCAGGAGACCTCGCACCGTGACCGACCAGCAGCCCCCCGCCCCGACCGGCCGTCGACTCGACCTGCTCGCCGACTGCTCCTCCTGCTTCGGGCTGTGCTGCGTCGCCCTGCCCTTCGCCAAGTCCGCCGACTTCGCGGCCAACAAGAACGCCGGCACCCCCTGCCGCAACCTCGCAGCCGACTACCGCTGCGGCATCCACACCAAGCTGCGCGGCAGCGGCTACCAGGGCTGCACCGTCTTCGACTGCTTCGGCGCCGGCCAGAAGATCTCCCAGCACACCTTCGACGGCCGCAGCTGGCGCGAGGACCAGGACACCGCCCGACAGATGTTCGAGGCCTTCCCGGTGATGCGCCAACTCCACGAACTGCTCTGGTACTTGACCGAGGCGATGGAACTCCCGCAGGCCCGACCGATGCACGCCGAGCTGCGCCGCGCCGCCGACGCCATCGACGAGCTGACCCGCCGGGACGCCGCCGCACTGATCGCCGCCGACGTCCACACCATCCGCGCCGAGACCAGCGAACTGCTGCTGCGCGCCAGCGAGTCGACCCGCAACGCGCTGCCCGGCAAGAAGCGCAACCACCGCGGCGCGGACCTGATCGGGGCCCGACTGAAGGGCGCCGACCTGCGCGGCGCGAACCTGCGCGGCGCCTACCTGATCGCCGCCGACCTGTCCGGTGCGGACCTGCGCAGCGCCGACCTGATCGGCGCGGACCTGCGGGACGCCGACCTGCGCGGCGCGGACCTGACCGGCGCGCTGTTCCTGACGCAGGCCCAACTCAACGCCGCCAGGGGCGACTCCACCACCCGCATCGGCTCCGGACTGGCCCGGCCCGCGCACTGGTGAGGGGACGGTCCGGACCGGCTTGCGGCAGCGGGAGGGGGCGCGAGGGGCGCACGGGGAGCCCGGCAACGGGATTAATCACCTGCGGTCGGTGTGGCCCGCGCGTATGGTCGTGAACTCCCCGACGCGAGAGGAGGATCATCCGCGATGGGACTGTTCAAGGACACACCGCCCCGCGAGCACCCCGAGTTCACCCAGCTACGGTTCATGGCCGCCGGTACACCCTCGTGGTGGAAGCGCAACCGCCACAAGGTGGTCGGCACCGCCGGCCTGTTGGTCGGGTTCTGGTTGGCCGGACACCACGACACCCCGGCGCCCGCCGCGCCCGCCGCACCGGCTGGGCCTGCCGCACCGGCGTCGTCCGCCGCACCGGACGGCTCCGCAGGCTCCACCGGTCTGTGCAGTGCGACCGCCCACTGACCACCGATCGCCGACGAGCGCGGCGACACGCGTAGGCCCCCGGTGCCACTGCCCGTGAACGTCACGGGCGGCGGCACCGGGGGCCGAGTTCACTCACCGTTCGGCGCCCCGGCGTCCTGGCCGGACCTCAGGCACCGCGCCGGCTCGCGGTCGCGCGGGTCAGTTGCCGCCGCGCAGGGCGCCGAGCGTCGCCTCGAACGCGGCACCGTTGTCACGGGCACGGTTATAGGGCAGCTTGCCCAGCATGGCGCCCATCGCGCAGGTGTTGGTGACCGCCGAGAACAGCAGGCCGGCGCCCACCGCGGCGGAGACCCAGCGCACGCCGGGGACCGCGAGGTCCACGACCACGCCGGCCAGCACCAGCGAGCCGGCCACCATCCGGACCTGGCGGTCCATGGCCCAGCGGACCTTCTCGCCGGCCACCCGGTCCACCCGGTGGCCGCCGGCCGTCCAGGCGGCGGTGCCGCCGCTGATCAGCAGCGCCGAGATGCCGGCGGCGGACAACTGCTCGCACGCGTTGCCGGCCCGGGCGCCCGAGGCGCAGGTGATCGCCAGCTCGCCGCGGGCGGCGGCGATCCGCAGCGCGGGCAGCGCCTGCGAAAGCTTGTCCAGCGGCACGTTGAGCGCGCCGGGGATGTGGCCGCCGGCGAACTCGCCGGGCGACCGCACGTCGATGACGGTCAGCTGCTGAAGCCGGGGCTGGAGCTCGTCGACAGTCAGGGGCGTGGTCATAGGTGGTGGGGCCTTTCGAGCAGGAGTGACCGGCGGACGGTCGCCGCCGGTTGACGCGGTGGTGCAGGTACGCAGGTGGGGCTGCGCGAGGTGGACGATGCGCGTGGCCCGCCGCGCTGTGGGGGCACGGCGGTCAGAGTACGGCGTCCACCAGCATCAGGGTGGCCACTGCGAGCAGTGCCACAGCGAAGATCCGCTGCAGGGCGCGACCGGACAGCTTCGACGCCAGCCGCTTGCCGTCCCACGCGCCGAGGATCGCGGCGGCCGCGAACGGGCCGACCACCGACCACGGGATGTCGGCGGCGCCGCCGAGCCGGGGCAGCAGCGCGGACAGCGAGTTGAGCGTGATCACCAGCAGGCTGGTGCCGATCGCCTCGGCCATCGGGAACGCCAGGAACGACACCAGCGCGGGCACGGCGAGGAACCCGCCGCCGACGCCCAGCACACCGGTCGCCGCACCCAGCCCCGCACCCGCCAGCGCCGAGCGCCGGGCGGACGCGGGTACGGCGGCGCCGTCCTCGGGCTGCTCGGCGCTCTCGCCGCCGACCTGACCGGTTCGATCAGCGCCGTCGGAGGGCAACGGGAAAGCGTTTTCCGTTTCCGTTCCGCGACCGTGCGCCGCACCCGCCGACGCGCCACCGGCACTCGCCCCGGCCGGGACGGGAACCGGGGCCGACGCCCGGGCGGGCACCGCCCCGGCGCGAGCGCGCGGGGTGCGCGCGGCGGCCAGCATCCGCCACGCGGCGAGGCCCGCGAGCAGGGCGAACGCACCGGTCAGCGCCGATCCGGGCAGGTGCTTGGACAGCGCGCCGCCGAGTGCCGCGAACGGCAGTCCGGCGGCGGCGAACAGCAGACCGCTGCGCCAGCGGACGCGACCGGCCCGGGCGTGCGCGACCAGCGCGGTGACGGAGGTCACGGCGACGATCAGCAGGCTGGCGGTGGTCGCGGTGCCGGGCGTCAGCCCGAGCAGGTAGATCAGCGCGGGGACGGCCAGCATGCTGCCGCCGCCGCCCAGCCCGCCGAGCGCCAGCCCGACCACCGCACCGGCGATCAGCGCGAGGACGACGGCGGTCATATCGCGGTGCCGCAGGAACACGCGCCCTGGTGCGAGGGCAGCCCCGCCTCCAGCCAGGCGCGCATCCCGCCGACCACGTTCACCGTTCGCACGCCGCGCCCGTTCAGCAGGTCGGTGGCCACCTTCGACCGGTTGCCGGAGCGGCACAGCGCCAGCACCAGCGGGCCTTCGTCGCCGGGCTCGCGGGGGCCGTCGAAGCCGTCGTAGGTGCCCAGGCGGCTGAGCGGGACGAGCACCGCGTCGGGGGCGTGCACCTCGACGTACTCCGCGGGTTCGCGGACGTCCAGCAGCACCGCCTGGCGGGCGGAGGCCAGGCGGTACGCCTCGGCGGGGTCGATCTGCGCGGGAGCGGGCGGCTGGTGGGACAGGGCCACGGGGTCCTCCTGGGCGGTGATGAGGGTGGTGCGTGCGGGCTGCACGCGCGGGGTCCGGCGGCGTTCCGGCGGCGGTCGGCCGCCGGGGGAAGATACCGGAGGGGGTATATCGTTGGGGTCGAGCATATACCCCCACCGGTATCGGCCGGAATCCGCTACAGTCGGAAACTGCCTGCAATAATACCCGTGGGGGTATCGGCGGGCTCAGTCGTGGGGCGGCCGCATGGCCAACTGCACCCGCACGCGGGTCCACAGCCCGCGCCCACACCTCCCACCCTCCAGCCGTGAACGGCCGACGCAGAGATGAGGACATCCGTGTTCTTCGCCCAGTACTACCTCGACTGCCTCTCCCAGGCCTCGTACCTGATCGCGGACGAGACCACCGGCCGTGCTGTCGTGGTCGACCCGCGCCGCGACGTGGACGAGTACCTGGCCGAGGCCGAAGCGCGCGGCTTCACGGTCGAGGGCGTCATCAACACCCACTTCCACGCCGACTTCCTCTCCGGCCACCTCGAACTCGCCGACCGCACCGGCGCCTGGATCGGCTACGGCCGCCGCGCCGAGACCGAGTACGCGATCCGCAAGCTCGCCGACGGCGAGCGGATCAGCCTCGGCGCCGTCGAGCTGGAGATCATCGAGACGCCCGGCCACACCCCCGAGTCGATCAGCGTCCTGGTCCGCGAGAACGCCGAGGACGCCGTCCCCTACGGCGTGCTCACCGGCGACGCCCTGTTCATCGGCGACGTCGGCCGCCCCGACCTGCTGGCCTCCGCCGGCGTCACCGCCGACGAGCTCGGACGGATGCTCTACGACAGCGTCCAGCGCAAGCTGATGTCGCTGCCCGACGAGGTCCGGGTCTACCCCGCGCACGGCGCCGGCTCCGCCTGCGGCAAGAACCTCTCCACCGAGCTCCAGTCCACCATCGGCCAGCAGCGCCTCACCAACTACGCCTGCCAGCCGATGACCGAGGACGAGTTCGTGGCCATCGTCACCGCCGGGCAGCCCGCCGCCCCCGGCTACTTCGGCTACGACGCCGACCTCAACCGCCGCGAGCGCGAACTGTTCGACGCCACCGCGCTCGACAACCCGCTGGACGCCGAGACCTTCCTGGCCCGCCGCGCCGAGGGCGCCGTCGTGGTCGACGCCCGCGACCCGCTCGACTTCGCCGCCGGACACCTGGAGGGCGCCATCAACGTCCCCGCCGACGGCCGCTTCGCCGAACAGTCCGGCACCGTCCTCGACCCGGCGTGGCAGCTGCTGGTCGTCGCCCCCGAGGGCCGCGAGCAGGAGACCGTCACGCGCCTCGCCCGGATCGGCTTCGACCGGGTCGCCGGCCACCTCGCCGACCCCGAGGCGACGTTCCGCTCGGTGCCCGAGCAGATGCGCCAGGCCGCCCGCCGCACCGTCGCCGACCTGCGCACCGAACTCGCCGGCGGCGAGCCGCCGCTGGTCGTCGACGTGCGCGGCGGCGGGGAGCGCGAGGGCGGGCTGATCCCCGGCTCGGTGCACGTCCCGCTGGCCGAGCTCCCGCAGCGCCTCGCCGAGATCCCCCAGGACCGCGAGGTCGTCGTCCACTGCGCCGGCGGCCACCGCTCGTCCATCGCGGCGAGCCTGCTGCGCCACCACGGCCACCAGCAGGTCTCCGACCTGCTCGGCGGCTACGGCGCGTGGGAAGCCGCCGCCTGACCGCACCCCATTCGCACCACCCCGACCGGTGGGCGGGAATTCCCCGCCCACCGACCCGGTTGATACCGGCGGGGGTATGACCGGCCCTGCCCCGGCGCACGTCGGCGAAGGCCCAGCACAAGGAGGAGACCCGATGCAGGTGGACGAGACCGCCGTCGGCGCCGTACTGAACCGACTGCGCCGCGCCCAGGGCCAACTGGCCGGCGTCATCGCCATGATCGAAGCCGGCCGCGACTGCAAGGACGTCGTCACCCAGCTCGCCGCCGTCTCGCGGGCGCTGGACCGGGCCGGCTTCAAGATCGTCGCCAGCGGCATGCGCCAGTGCATGTCCGAGGCGGAGGAGGGCGGCGCGCCCATGAGCGAGGCGGAGCTGGAGAAGCTGTTCCTCACCCTCGCCTGAGCGACGTCGTCACCGGGTGGGCGACGTCCGCACCGGGTGGGCGACCTCGTCAACGGGCCGCGTCCGGGTCATCCTCGGGCGCGGCCTTCGCGCTGCCACCACAGCCGCCACCACTCCAGGCGGTCCGCCGACTCCTGCGGGAAGACCAGGTGGAGGGCGGCCACCAGGAGCGCCACGCCCTGGCAGCCGAGGATCGCCCACCAGGGCGCGCCGGCCACCACCCCCAGCCCGGTCGAGCCGCCGACCACCCCGATCCCGGTGGCGGTGCGGACGAGTGACGGCTGGGACGACGGACGTCGCGGCATAGAATTTCCCCTCCAGGGCCAGTCGGCGATCTGCCGTCTGGATCATTTCGGGCGGCAGGGCGTTGCCGCACGCGCACACCGTTGCCACTTTTCCGCAACGGTTCGCGCGCCGGGCCGGTGGGGGAGCGCACGGTGGAGCAGGACGGCCGAACCGAGATCGTGGTGGGCGAGTTGATGCCGCTGCCGCCACTGCTGCCGCTGCACAGCGGGCCGCGCGCGATGGTCTTCCAGAAGGACCTCGACCGCGCGGAGGTCGGCGAGGAGCGGTACCAACTCGCCGTCGCCCTGCGCGACTTGGCCCAGCGCCTCGGGATCTCGCTGACCCGCTACGCGGCCAGGGTGAACCGGGACCGCTCGTCGCTGTCACGGTTCTTCAGTGGGCACCTCGTCCCGCCCGCCGAGTTCGTCGAACAGCTGATCGCGGACGGCGACCGTGCTGCTGGAGCCGAACTGCCCACGGGCGTACGCGAATTGGTTCGCGGGCTGCACCGCAGGGCGCTGTTGGCGGCCAACCCGAAGGGCGCCCGGCTCCAGAGCCTGCGCGACGAACTCGCCGACGCGGAACGGCAGGCCGGGCTGCTCCAGCAGGAGACCCGCCTCCTGCGCGACATGGTCATCACGGCCAAGCAGCAGATCGACGACCGCGACGCCAGGATCCGCGCCGTCGAGGCCTCCGCCGCCGCCGACCGCCTCATCCACCGCGCCGAGCTCGCCCAGCGCTCGGAGAGTTTCGAGAACCTGCGGGAGGAGCGCGACCGGCTCCGCGCGATGCTGGAGAAGCTGAAGCGCGAACTGGTGGACAGCGAGTCGCGGGCGGCGGAGGCCGAGCGGCGCTGCGTCGAGCTGGAGAACCAGCTGGAGTCGGCCGAGGCGGCGGCGGAGGTCCCGGCCGAGGAAGCGGACGAAGGGCTGCTGCTCACGGACCCCGTGGCGACCGGCGGCGCGCCCGTCCCGTACGGGGGGAGCGACGAGGGTCTGCGCGAGGTCGTCGACGCGCTGACGGCGCACCCCCGTCGGGGCGAGCGCATCGTGAGCGCCGTCATGGACGCCATGGACCAGGTGGTCAACGCGGCGATGACGGGCCGGGTACGACTCGGCGAGCTGTCCACCATCGAACGGGCCTCGCTCGCCGTGATCGTGGAGAACCACCTCCAGCACGCGCTGAACCTCCCGGACGTTTCGCCCCCCGGGCTGGTCGTGGCAGGGCACCAGGTGCACCTCCGCGTGGCGACGCGTCCGCTCTGGATCGTCTCGCCCGGCGAGTGGAACGACGTCTTTCTGCTGGTCGAGGTCAATGAAGCGGAGGGGTGGTGGCGGATCGGCCTGGTACGCGCGATCCGCGAGAATCTGGTGGGGAGGGGCAGCCGGGACGGGAAGCTGCCCCTCGGCCCGGTCGGCCGGTCGGCCATTCACTGGCTGCACCCTCGGGTGGCGCTGCCCGTGGACGTGCTGGGCGCCCTGGCGACGGACGAGCGACAGGCGATCACTTCCGCCGGGTCGCGTCAGCACCAGTTGGACCAGCTGTTCCGAACGGTCCAACGTCGGCCGATCGACCGGAGGACAGTGGCGGCGGTCGCCCGGGCAACCGAATTCGCGCGCCGGGCGCGGGAATCGGCCCTCCGACTCGAGTCCGAAGGGATCATCGTGCTGGACAGCTACCGTGCCCGCTTCGGTGGGACGCTGGCCGCGCTCGGCCTGCCGCTGCCGTCGCGTCGTGAGTACCTCGCCGCCCGTCTGGTGCGTCGCCGCCCCGACCACGGCCCGGTGCCTTCGGTGGAACTGGCAGGCGAACAGTGGTGCCTCGCCCGGCCGGAGGATCCGGTGGAGTCGCTTCCGCCGGGCTACCAGTTCCGGTGACTACGCCAGGGTCAGGAACAGCTTCTCGAGTTCGGCCTCGGTCATCGGCGGGGTGTTCTCGTCGGCGGTCGCCAGGCACTGCCGCATGCCGCTCGCCAGGATCTTGAAGCCGGCCCGGTCCAGGGCCCGGGAGACTGCGGCGAGTTGGGTGACCACGTCCTTGCAGTCGCGGCCGGCCTCGATCATCGCGATCACGCCGGTCAGTTGGCCCTGGGCTCGGCGCAGTCGGTTCAGCACCGCGCCGACGGCATCCTCGTCCACCTGCATGGAGCACTCCTCGCCTTCTCTGAACTCGCCCGATCATACGGGAGCCGTACGGTCGTACCTGCCGCGCCGGTTCCGGTCAGTGCGCGGCCTCCGCGCGGGCGCGCGGCTGGGGGACGCGGGTGGGCTCCTCGCGCGGGTGGGCGGAAGCGTCCTGGTAGCGGCACTGGTCGATGACGCGTTGGGCGGCGGCGGCCAGCTGCCGGCGCCCCGGGAAGAGCGCGGGCGGCAGTTGGGGCAGGAACTCGACCTCGGCGACCAGTCGGCGCGCCGACACCACCCGCCACAGCGACGGCAGCAGCCCGTCCTCGCCGACGAACGCGGGCGCGGTGGTCGGGACGCCGCCCGCCCGGTAGCGCAGCGCGAGCGGCTGGACGGGGACGTCGGCGCGCACCGCCGCCTCGAACAGGGCGGGGCGGAAACGTCCACCGCCGCGGCCGCACCAGGTGGAGCCCTCCGGGAAGACGGCCACCCGCTCGCCCCGGCGCAGCGCCACCGCGATCCGGTCGACGGTCTCCGGCAGGGCGCGCAGGCGGTCGCGGTCGATGAAGATCGTGCCGCCCCAGGAGGTCAGCGGGCCGAGCAGCGGCCAGCGGCCGACCTCCGTCTTGGCGAGCATCCGGCCGGGGCGGACGGCGGCGACCAGCAGGATGTCCAGCCACGAGATGTGGTTGGCGACCACCAGCGAACCGCCAACCTGCCTGCCGGGTACGGCGATCGGAACGAGGCGCACTCCGAGCGCGGCCAGCAGCAGCCGCGCCCAGCAGCGCACCAGGCGCTCGGCGGGCAGCCAGGACAGGGCCCGCACCACAGGGGCGGCCGCGACTCCGGCGAGCAGCACGGCCAGGCACCCGGCCACCCGCAGCGCCCGGCGCAGCACGCCCACCCGGGGCCCGGCGACCGTCACGCAGTCACCGGGCGTGCACGGTGCGGTCGGCAGCCAGGCGTTCATGCCGCCGTCGCCTCGCCGACCGAAGCGGGCGCGCCGTCGAGGGAGTTGATCGCTGAGATCGGCAGGTCGGCCGCCGCGGCCAGGAAGTGCCGCAGGTAGCGCGGGTCGGTGCGCTCCAGCGACAGCAGTACGTACAGGTCCGCCACGTTGAAGTCCGGGTCGTACGCGGGCTCGCCGCACACCCACGCGCCGAGGCGCAGGTAGCCGCGCAGCAGCGCCGGGATCGGCGTCCGCCCCTGCCGGGCCACGCCGTCCGCCGACCACGGGCGCAGCGGGGCGACCCGATACTCCTGCGGCGCAAGGTACTTGGCCGACACGGCGTCCCACACGCCGGCCGCGGTCGCGCCGCCGTCGGACAGCGGGATCGAGCAGCAGCCGGCCAGCCAGGCGTTGCCGGTGGCCGTCATGTAGCGGGCGATGCCGCCCCACATCAGGTTGATGACCGCGCCGTTGCCCCGGTGGGCCTCGGCGATGCAGGACCGGCCGACCTCGACCAGGCCGTCGCGCAGCCCGCCGAGCCGCGCCAGGTCGAACTCGGTGTCCGAGTACAACCGGCCAGCCCGGCGCGCCTGTTCGGGGCGCAGCAGCCGGTAGGTGCCGACCACCTCGCCGCTCGGCAGCTCGCGCACCAGCAGGTGGTCGCAGAACTCGTCGAACGGGTCCGCGTCCAGGCCCGGCAGCGGCGAGTCGAGAACCGCGCCCATCTCCTGCGCGAACACCTGGTGGCGCAGCCGCTGCGCGGCCCGCACGTCCTCCGCGGAGCGGGCGAACGACAGGGCGTACGAAGGAAGTTGATCGGATCCGCCGAGGGCGACGGCAGCCGAGGAGGACGGGACGGGGCGGGCGGGAGCGGTGGTCATGGCGGACTCTCCGGGGTCTCGGGGCGCGATACGGTGGCGACGGAACAGCACGGGACGACACGCGACGACACGGCGCCCGCAGCCGGTCCGCCGGTCGGGCGGCGCCGGTCACGAGCGGCATGGGTATGTCTCCCCGACCCGCCTGGCCCTCAGGTGGACGCCCGACGGAGAACAGATGTGCACATGCTGAATGGCCGGTTCGGCCACCGGAGTTGAGAAGTCCGAGGCCCGAACGCGGCCCGCCCCGAGCCGGACGCCCGCCGGTCATCCGCCGGACGCGGCCCCGTCGCCCGGCCGCCACCACGCTCTGCCAGCGTTCCCGACATGCCGAACACGGGCGCGAACGCCTACCCGGGCCGGTACCGGTGGCTCGGGCTCCTCGGATCGCTCGCCCTCGCCGCCGGCGCCCTCACCGCAGGCGCTCTGCCCGCCGCCGACACCGGCCCCACCCTGCGCGCCGCCGGCGGCTACGGCACCGTCCTGGTCTTCGCCGGCCTCGCCGTCCTCACCGCCGCCTGGCTGCTGCTCGGCCGCCCCGACGAAGGCCAACCACCGCCCGGCACCCGCTGGTTGACCACCACCCTGGCCTGGTGGGCCGCGCCGCTGCTGCTCGTACCGCCGCTGTTCAGCCGTGACGTCTACAGCTACCTCGCCCAAGGCGCCATGCTCGCCCACGGAATGGACGTCCACACGGACGGCCCCGCCGCGCTCGGCGGACCGACCGCCGCGCAGATCCCGCAGGTCTGGCAGCACACCCCCGCCCCCTACGGCCCCGCGTTCCTGCTGCTCGCCCGCGCGGCCGCCCCGATCGCCGAACACCCCTGGGCCGCAACGCTGTTGCTGCGCCTGGCCGCCGTCCTCGCCGTCGCCGCGCTCGCCGCCCTGCTGCCCGCCCTCGCCCGCACCCTCGGCGCCGACCCCGCCACCGCGCTGCGCCTCGGCGCGCTCAACCCGCTGGTACTGCTCCACCTGATCGCCGGTGCGCACAACGACGCCCTGGCGCTCGCCCTGCTGCTCGGCGGCCTGCTCACGGCCGTGCGGGGACGCGTACTGGTCGCCGCCGCGCTGGTCACGCTGGCCGCGCTGGTGAAGGCCCCGGCGGCGCTCGCGCTGCCCGTGGTCTGCCTGCTGGCCGGCGACCGCCGCCGGAGGCCGCAACTACGGCGCGCCTTCACGGTGTTGGCGGTCTGCGCCGTCACGGTGCTCGCCGTCACGGCCGCCGCGGGCACCGGCTACGGGTGGACCACCGCGCTCACCACCTCGGCCACCAGCACCAGTTGGTCGCTCACCAGCAGCCTCGGCCGACTGGCCGCAGACCTCACCGGCACCCCGGCGGACAGCACGGTAGCCGTCGCCCGGGCACTCGGACTGGCACTCGCTGCCCTCGCAATCACCCTACTGGCCGGACGAGTTGTCCGCCGCGACAGCGAGCCGGTGGCCGCCCTGGCACTCGCCTTCGCCGTCCTGGTCGCGCTCGGACCGGCCTTCCGCCCCTGGTACGCACTGTGGGCGGTGCTCCCCGCCGCGCTCGCCGCCCGCTCGCCGGCCGCCCGCCGGGTCGTCGAACTCGGCTGCGCGGTCCTGGCGTTCACCGTGATGCCGGACGGATTCGGCCCGGACGGGGCGGAACTGGTGCTGGCCGTCGGCGGGTTCACGATCGGGGCCGCCGCCGTGCTGGCGGCCGAGCGCGGCATGCCGTTGCGCGAAAGGCAGTTGGCGTGCTGAGGCGGGGAACGACCGTCGGCCGGGCCACGACCCTGGCCGTCGCGGTGACGGTCACCGCTTTGGTGCTGGCGGTCATCCCCGGCCATCGCGGATGGTTCGACATCGGCGTGTACTACGGCACCGTGCGGCACTGGTTCGACACCGGGCAGCTGTACGACTACGTCCGGCCCGGCACCGTGTACGGGTTCACCTACCCGCCGTTCGCCGCGCTCTGCATGCTGCCGATGCGCCTGCTCGGCTGGCACCCCGCGATCGCCGTCGGCGTCGCGCTGTCCGCCGTCGCCACCGCGCTGCTGCTGTACTGGCTGATCGACCCGATCGCCCGCCGATGCGGCTGGTGCCGGTGGTACGCGTTCGGACTGGCGGCCTGCCTGTGCGCCCTCACCAACCCCGTGCGCGACACCTTCAGCTTCGGCCAGGTCAACCTGCTGCTGGTCGCCCTGGTGCTCGCCGACCGCCAACTGGCGGGCAGCCGCTGGACGTTCCTCACCGGCGTCGGGACCGGACTGGCCGCCGCGATCAAACTCACCCCCGCCCTGTTCATCGTCCACCTGCTGATCACCCGGCAGTGGCGCGCCGCCGCGACCGCCGCCGCCACCGCGCTGGCGGCCACCGCGGCCGGGTTCCTGATCGGCCCCGACGTCTCCCGCCGGTTCTGGACCGTCACCCTCTGGGACACCGACCGGGTCGGCGGATTCGGCAACATGTCCAACCAGTCCCTGCAGGGGCTCATCGCCCGTCTCGGACCCCAACTCCCCGGCCGCGCACTGTGGGTGGCCGCCTCGCTCGCCGTCCTCGCCGTCTGGGCCCACCGGCTGCGCCGCGCCGCCCGCGCCCGCGACACCCTCGCCGCCTACAGCCTCACCGGCCTCGCCTGCTGCCTGGTCAGCCCGATCACCTGGGTGCACCACCTGGTGTGGGCGCTGCCCGCCCTGGTCGTCCTCGCCGAGACCGCGCTGCGCGACGGCCGCCGCGGCCTGCTCGCCGTCAGCTGGCTGCTCCAACTGGTCATCTCCAGTGGCATGGTGTGGCTCTGGCACCCCGACGGCCGCGGCCCCGGCACGCTGTTCGGCGGCAGCGCGTACGTCCTGCTGACCCTCGCCCTGCTGGTCGCCATGCCGATCCGGCACCGCCCCGACGACGACCGGACCGCCGCCGAGCCCCCACCACCCCGCGCCCGCACGGCCACCGTCGGCGCTCCTCCCGGCCGCCCCCGCAGACGCCCGGCCGCCGTCGGCTGAACGGGGACCGGGCGGCTGCGGGGCCGGTGAAAGGCGGTGGACCCGGCGGGCCTGCGATGCCACAGTGGGCGGCGTGATCACGCCGGAGCCGCCGCCCTTCGTCCCGGGACTGGAACTTGCCGCAACGCTGTACCGGGACGGTGTCCGACCCCAACTGGAAAACGCTTTCCCGCAGCTGCGGTACGCCGCCGCGCGGATCGGTCCCGGCTCGGAGGTGCTCGGCTTCGACACGGCCCGGTCCGCCGACCACGACTGGGGCCCGCAACTCCAGCTGTTCCTCACCCGCGAGGACGCCGAGCGGCACGGCCCGGCCATCACCGCGCTGCTCGCCGACCGCCTGCCCCGGGAGATCCGCGGCTGGTCCACCCACTACCGCGCCACCGGCGACCCGCACGACCCCGTCAGCCACCTTGAGCCCGCCACCGGTAACACCGTGGACCACCGCGTCACCGTCCACCACCTGCCCGACTGGCTCGCCGACCGGCTCGGCCCCCGCGCCGCCGCCTGGGCCGACACCGACCCCGCCGCCACCGACTGGCTCGCCCTGCCGCAACAACGCCTCGCCGAACTCACCGGAGGCGCCGTCCTGCGCGACGACATCGGCACCCTCACCGCCGTCCGCCGACGCTTCCAGTGGTACCCCGAGCAGGTCTGGCGGTACGTGATGGCCTGCCAGTGGCAGCGCATCGCGCAGGAGGAAGCGTTCGTGGGCCGCTGCGCCGAGACCGGTGACGAGCTCGGCGCCGCCGTCGTCACCGCCCGGCTGGCCCGCGACCTGATGCGACTCACCCTGCTCCAGCACCGCGTCCACGCCCCGTACAGCAAGTGGCTGGGCCGGGCCTTCGCCCGACTGCCCGCCGACCCCGCCCTCGGCACCGCGCTGCGCGCCGCGCTCGCCGCCACCGACCCCGAGACCCGCGAGCGCCACCTGTGCGCCGCCTACGAGTCCGCCGCCCGCACCCACAACACGCTGGCCCTCACCGCCCCGCTCGACCCGACCTGCCGCCCGTACCACAGCCGCCCCTACCGCGTCCTGCACGCCGACCGCTTCGCCCACGCCCTCCGACACACCGTCACCGACCCCGCCCTGCGCAACCTCCCCCCGACCGGCGCGGTCGACCAATGGGCCGACAGCACCGACCTGCTCGACCAACCGACGGCGATCCACGCCGCCGTCGCCGCCCTCGCCGGGGGAGGGGAGCGGCACGACGGTCGGGGCAGCCGAGATCAGTGAGACCGGGGATCGTCGAGACGCCGCGCGGGCGAAACACGTGTCGTCCGGAGGGCTGGGCCCTGTGGAACACCTGGGACGACCGGGGGTGTTCCAGAACTGGTCACGCGGAAGGGCCCTCGACCCGGTGACTTTGCTGCCGTCCCAGGTCGGCCTCGTCCGCCGAGGCTGGATCGGCCCGATGACCTTTTCGCCACGCGGCGTCAGCCGGATCGGTCAGGTGCGTGGTGCGGGCCAGCGTTGGGCGAGGGTTGTGCCGGCTCGGTGGAGCCAGTGGGCCGGGTCGGTGCGGGCGGCGGTGGGGGAGCCGGCCAGGGTGGTGAGGGTGAGGACTTCGGGGGCGGTCGAGTCGCCTGCCACCACGTGTGCGGGGACGCCCGCGGCCTCGGCGAGGCGGACCACCTCGCCGACGGCCTTGCCCTGGAGGCTGGTCTCGTCGTACCGGCCCTCGCCGGTGATCAGCAGGTCCGCCGACTCCAACAGGGCGGGCAGGCCCAGGAGTCGGGCCACCGCCGGGGCGCCCGGGTCGACCGTCGCGCCCCAGCCGGCCAGCAGACCGTAGCCCGTGCCGCCCGCTGCGCCCGCGCCAGGGTGGGACGGGTCGCCGCCCATCAGCTCCGCGAGGCGCGTCAACCGGTGTTCCAGCAGCGGGAGTTCACGTTCGCCCCCGCCCTTCTGCGGCCCGTACACCGCCGCCGCCCCGCGCTCGCCGAGCAGCGGATTGGTCACGTCGGTGAGCAGCACCACCCCGCCGGGCGGCGCGAAGCGCATCAGTGACCGGTCGAAGGAGGCCGCAACTTCGAGCGTGGCATCAAGATCTGACGCAGCGTCAGGAAGAGGGCGGCCTGAGGCGTCCAGCAGACGGGCCCCGAGCGCCGACAGCAGGCCGAAGCCGCCGTCGGTGGACGCCGAGCCGCCGAGCCCGATCAGCAGACGGGTCGCGCCGGCGTCCAGTGCGGCGGCGACGGTCTCGCCGGTGCCCCGGGTGGTGGCCGTCATCGGACGCAACTCGCCGCCCAGCAACGGGAGTCCACTGGCCACGGCCAGCTCGACCACCGCCGTGCCGTCCGGCAGCAGCGCGAACCGCCCGCACACCGGCCGACCGTCCGGCCCCGTCACGTCCGGGACGTCGACCAGCCGCGCGCCGGGGACGGCCGAGACGACCGCCGCGAGCGTCCCCTCGCCGCCGTCCGCCATCGGCACGCACCGCACCTCGTCCGCCGGCCGCACCGACCGCCAGCCCGAGGCCAGCGCCTCGGCGGCGTCCGCCGCGTCGATCGTCCCCTTGAACGAGTCCGGCGCCACAACGATCCGCATCCGCACACCTCCGCCTCTCTCGATCAGACACCGGCCTGAAGAAACCCGCCGGCGACCCCGGCCCCACCATTCAAGTGCAGCGCGAGCCGCACGCCACGACACGACGGGCCGGCCGACGAGCGGCCGACCCGCCGGGTCGGGGTGTCAGCCGCGCACCAGGTGCGCGCGGTGGCGCTCCTTGACGGTGGCGAGGGTCTGCTCGCCCGGGGTGTTCCACACCTGCTCGTTGAACAGCTCGACCTCGATCCAGCCGTCGTAGCCGGCCGCGGCCACCCGGTCGGTCAGCCAACCGAAGTCGATGTGCCCGTCGCCGACATGGCCCCGGCCCAGCAGCGCGTCCGCCGGCAGCGGCAGCGTCCAGTCGCACACCTGGTAGGAGGCGATCCGGCGACCCGCACCCGCGCGGGCGATCTGCCGCTCCAACTCCGGGTCCCACCACACGTGGTAGCTGTCCACCACGACACCGACCTGCTCGGCCGGGTGGGCCTCCGCCAGATCCAGCGCCTGGCCCAGCGTGGAGACCACCGCCCGGTCCGCGCAGAACATCGGGTGCAGCGGCTCGATCGCCAACCGCACCCCGAAGTCACCGGCGTGCGGCGCGAGTTCACCGATCATGTCGGCGACCTGGCGGCGCGCCCCCACCAGGTCACGGCTGCCCGCCGGCAGGCCGCCGACCACCAACACCAAGGTGTCGGTGCCGAGTTCGGCCGCCTCCTCGATCGCCGCCAGGTTGTCCGCGAACGCCGCCCGCCGCGCCGACTCGTCCCCGGCCGTCAGGAACCCGCCCCGGCACAGGCTGCTCACCGCGAGACCCGCGTCCCGGCACAGCCGCGCCGCCCGGGCCAGACCCGCCTCGGCGACCTTGTCCCGCCACAGGCCGATCGCCGGAATCCCGGCGTCCACGCAGCCGCGCACCGCCTCCTCCAGGCTCCAGCCCTTGGTGGTGATCTGGTTCAGCGACAGCCGCTCGCACCCCTCGGCCGGCTTCAGCTCCGCCGCGCTCACGCCCGCACCCCCGCCAGCGCCAGGAACTCCCGCATCCGGCCCGCGGCCAGCTCCGGATCGGCCAACACCCCAGCCTCGTCCGCCAGTCGGAACAGCTCCACCAGGTGGCTCACCGAACGGCCGCTCTGCGCACCCGCCACCATGGTGAAGTGGTCCTGGTGCCCGCACAGCCACGCCAGGAACACGATGCCGGTCTTGTAGTGGAACGTCGGCGCCGCGAACAGGTGCCGGGCCAGCGGCACCGTCGGCGCGAACAGCTCGTCGTAGCGCGCCGGTTCACCCTCGTCCAGGGCCCGCAGCGCCGCCGCCGCGACCTCCGCGATCGGGTCGAACACGCCCAGCAGCGCGTCACTGTGACCGACCTCGTCACCCCGCACCAGCTCCGGGTAGTTGAAGTCGTCACCCGTGTACATCCGCACCCCGGACGGCAGTTCACGCCGCAGCGCGATCTCCCGGCCCGCGTCCAGCAGCGACACCTTGATGCCGTCGATCCGCCCCGGGTGGCTGCGGATCAGCTCCAGCACCGTCTGCGCGGCCTCGTCCAGATCCGCCGAACCCCAGTAGCCGGCCAGCGCCGGATCGAACATCTCGCCCAACCAGTGCAGAATCACCGGCCGTTCGGCCTGCTCGACCAGCTTCCCGTACACCGACAGGTAGTCCTCCGGACCGCGCGCCGACGCCGCCAGCGCCCGGCTCGCCATCAGGATCGGCTGCGCACCCGCCGCCTCGACCACCGCGAGCTGCTCCTCGTACGCCGCCGAGACCTCGGCCAACGAGACGTTCACGGAAGCCAGTTGGTCGGTGCCCACGCCGCACGCCAGCCGGCCGCCGACCGACTTCGCCGCCGCGCCCGAGCGGGCGATCAGCTCCTGGGTCGCGGCCCAGTCCAGGCCCATCCCGCGCTGGGCGGTGTCCATCGCGTCGGCCACGCCGAGGCCCAACTCCCAGAGCCGGTGCCGGAACTTGAGCGTCCCCTCCCAGTCCACGGCGGCCGGCGCACCGGGGGCGTTCCCGCCCAGCGGGTCGGCCACCACGTGGGCGGCCGCGAACGCCACCCGGGACGAGGCCGGCCCCGACGGGGCGGCGAGCGCCACGGGCTCGCGCAACTGGTACCGGCCGATGCCGGGCAGATCGAGATGAGTCATGGTGTCAGGCCTTGGGATCGGTGATCACGCGGATCGGGAGGGGGAGGGAGGAGAGGGGGAGGGGAGACGGGGCCGGGTGGAGCGGACGGCCCGGCCTCGGCGGGTCAGAGGCTGAGCTCCGGCACGTCCAGGCGGCGGCCCTCGCGGGCGGAGCGCAGGCCGAGCTCGGCCAGCTGGACGCCCTTCGCGCCCTCCAGCAGGTCCCACTGGTACGGGGCGCCGGTCACCACGTGCTTGAGGAACAGCTCCCACTGCACCTTGAAGCCGTTGTCGAACTCGGCGTTGTCCGGCACCTGCTGCCACTGGTCACGGAACCGCTCGGTGGCCGGGAGGTCCGGGTTCCACACCGGCTTCGGGGTCGAACCGCGGTGCTGGATGCGGCAGTTGCGCAGGCCGGCGACGGCGCTGCCCTCGGTGCCGTCGACCTGGAACTCCACCAGCTCGTCACGGTCCACCCGGACCGCCCAGGAGGAGTTGACCTGGGCGACGATGCCACCCTCCAGCTCGAACACGCCGTACGCGGCGTCGTCCGCCGTCGCCGGGTACGGACGGCCCTGCTCGTCCACGCGCTGCGGAATGTGGGTGGCGGTGTGCGCGTACACCGAGCGGACCGGGGCGATGATGCCGTCCAGCACGTAGCGCCAGTGCGGGAACATGTCCAGGATCATGCCGCCGCCGTCCTCGGCGCGGTAGTTCCAGGACGGGCGCTGCGCGTCCTGCCAGTCGCCCTCGAACACCCAGTAGCCGAACTCGCCGCGCACCGACAGGATCCGGCCGAAGAAGCCGCCGTCCACCAGACGCTTCAGCTTCAGCAGGCCCGGCAGGAACAGCTTGTCCTGCACCGCGCCGTTGCAGACCCCGGCGGCCCGGGCCAGGCGCGCCAGCTCCAGCGCCGCGTCCAGCGACTCGGCGGTCGGCTTCTCGGTGTAGATGTGCTTCCCGGCCGCGATCGCCGCCTTGATCGCGGACTCGCGGGCCTGGGTGACCTGGGCGTCGAAGTAGATCTCCGCCAGCGGGTGCGCCAGCGCCTCGTCCAGCGAGGTGGTCCAGTGCGACAGGCCGTGCCGCTTCGCCAGCTCCTCCAGCTTGGCGGCGCTGCGCCCGACCAGGATCGGCTCCGGCCACAGCACCTGGCCGTCGCCCAGCGGGAGGCCGCCCTGTTCGCGGATGGCCAGGATCGAGCGCACCAGGTGCTGGCGGTAACCCATCCGGCCGGTGACGCCGTTCATGACGATGCCGATGACCCTGCGGGACATGGGGGGTCCTTTCCGTGGCGGAGGTGACGACGCTCGGGACGGTGGGTGGCGGGCGGGGTTGGAAAGCGCTTTCCGCATGCGCCTGCGGATGCCCCGGAGGGGTGCGGGAAAGCGCTTTCCAACTCGGCCTGCCGACCGCCCCGACCGTGCGGTTCGGGGACTGTTCGGGGAAGCGGATCAGGTACTGCGAAGCTCGGTGCGAGCTACTGGAAAGCGCTTTCCAGTCCGGCCGCGCAAGACCCTTGGAAAGCGCTTTCCATGTGCCGAGGCTAAGCGGCCCGCCCGCCCCGGTCAAGGCACCGCGATCGCCTCGGTCAACCGGAGGGGGCCGAGCGGTAACCTGTCCCTCGATCATCGGCGAGCAGGGCGAGTGGAACGGGGAGCAATCGGGTGGCTGTCACTCTCGGGGATGTGGCGCGGCACGCTGGTGTCTCGCTGGCCACCGCCTCCCGGGCCCTGAACGGCTCGGCGCGGTCGGTGACGGAGCAGCTCTCGGCGAAGGTCCGGGCGAGCGCCGACGCGCTCGGCTACCTGCCCAACGCGCCCGCCCAGGCGCTGGCCCGGTCCTCCGGCGCGACCATCGGGGTGCTGCTGCACGACGTCGCCGACCCGTACTTCGGCGGCATCGCCCGGGCCGTCGGCGACGCGGCCGCCCGGGCGGGCCTGCTGTCGCTGGTGACCAGCACGGACGGCGATCCCCGGCGGGAGCTGGAGGCGATCCGGATGCTGCACGCGCACCGGGTCCGGGCGATCATCCTGGCCGGCTCCGCGTACAACGACGTCTCGGTGATCCAGCAGCTCGACGAGGTGCTGGCGGCCTATCAGGAGCAGGGCGGCCGAGTCGCCGCCATCACCGACCACGGCCCGCTGTACGACACCGTCGAGGTGGCCAACCGGGAGGGCGCGGCGCTGCTCACCGGCGAGCTGGCCCGGCTCGGCCACCGCCACTTCGCGGTGATCACCGGCCCGGAGCGGATGCGGGTCGCCGAGGACCGCCTCGACGGCGTCCTGGACGCGCTGGCCGAGCGCGGCCTGGCACCGGCCGAAGGGATGCTCCAGCGTACGGAGTTCACCCGTGAGGGCGGCCGCGCCGCGATGGCCCGCATCCTGGACGTCGCCCGGGAGGGTGGAACCCCGCCGCCCACCGCCGTCCTCGCCCTCTCCGACATCTGCGCCGCCGGCGTCCTCGCCGAACTGCGCGACCGGGGCATCTCCGTCCCCGGCGAGATCTCGGTGGCCGGCTTCGACGACATCCCGCTGGCGACCGACCTGGCCCCGGCCCTGAGCACCGTGCGCCTGCCGCTCGCCAAGATGGGCGAGTCCGCCGTCCGGATGGCCCTCCGCGAGGGCGGCAGCGGGGGCAGGGCCGACACGGCGCACGCCTACGCCGAGGTGGTGCTGCGCGACAGCACGGCCGCGCCGCGCACCGACTGACCGCACGGCGGCGGCGCCCGGGTGCTACGTCTCCGGCAGGCGGTGTTCCACCGCCAACGTGCTTGCCCGCTTGGGGTGTTGTGTGCGCGTCTTGAGGCGGGGGAGTGCGAGCTGCACTGATCTCGGTGCCGGGCACGTCGGCCGTCAACGCTTGTGCCCAGCAGGGGCGTTGACGCGCGAAGGTCGATTGCGCGGGCCTCGTGGCGTCCGGGGGTGACGCACACCTACCCTCCGCTGGACGTCCAGGTCCGGATGCCGCGCCTGACGATGGCCGGGCGTCGGACGAGTTGCTGTTGCGGCTGGTTCCGGTGGTGCGGGCGGGAGTTGCCGATGCGCCGCCGTGGCCGTTCGACGATCCGATGTCGCTGTACGCGGGCAGTTCGGAACGCGAGTGGCGGTGGCTGCGGGGGATCGCGGGAGGCCGGGAGCGATGCTTTCGCCGCGGGGAGGTCGCGCCGATCCGGCGGTGGCGGTTGACGCGGGAGGTCTGGGAGCGGCACCGCCGCGAGGACATCGAGCTGGTCGGCGTTCAGGAGTGCCTGCCGGCGCTGGGCCTGGCCTGGGCCGCGGTCAGGAGTCGGCGGGGGCGGCGGCCAACAGGTCGGCCGCCGAACGGTGGATCTTGGCGAGGGCGCTGAGCAGGTACCGGCGCTCGGTGGGGGTGAGGTCGGCCGTCAACTGCTGCTCCATGGCGAGGCGTTCGGCCTCGACGGGCTCCCGCAGGGCGCGCCCGGCGTCGGTGAGCCAGAGCCGGACCAGGCGGTTGTCCCGGTCGTCGGGGCGGCGGGTGAGGAGCCCGGCGGTGGCCATCCGGGTGGCCATCTTGACCACGGTGGGCGTGGTGACGTTCACGGCGGCGGCGATCTCGCCGGGGGTGCGGCCGTCGCGTTCCCACAGCGCGGCGAGCAGGTGGTTCTGGCCGAGGTGGAGGCCGTGCCGGCGCATCGCCCCGTCGGCGAGGGCCCGCACGGCCTTCGAGGTCTTGCCGTGCAGGTCGAGGAACTCGGGCATCGGGTGGTCCTCCCATGGTGAACAGGCTGATGTCCAAAGGTAATTGACGATCAATCAGTTCCTGGCTAACGTTCTCGCCGAATCGATAGACGGCTAACGTCTCCAGGGGGACTGATGATACTGATCACCGGCGCGACCGGAAACATCGGAACGGAACTCGTCCGCGCACTCGACGCCGCCGGCGCCGAACTGCGCCTGCTGGTCCGCGACCCGGCCCGCGCGGCCGAACTGCCCGCGCGGGCCGAACGCGTGGTCGGTGACCTCGACCAACCCGGCACGCTGGCGCGCGCGTTGGACGGCGTCGACCGGCTGTTCCTGCTCACCCCGGGGATCGGCACCGCGCACACCGAGCACGCCGTCGCCGCCGCCCGGGCCGCCGGAGTGCGGCGCGTGGTGCACCTGTCCTCGGCGAACGTCCTCGGCGACCCGATGCCCGCGATGGGGCGCTGGCACCACGCGCGCGAGGAGATCGTGCGCGGCAGCGGCATCCCGGCGACGATCCTGCGGCCCGGCGGGTTCATGACCAACGCCCTGGAGTGGACGGGGACGATCCGCGCCGAGGGCTACGTCCTGGACCCGGTCGGCCCGGGCCGGTTCGCGCCGATCGACCCCGCCGACATCGCCGCCGTCGCCGCCGAGGTCCTCACCGAGGACGGCCACCTGGGCCGGGAGTACGTGCTGACCGGCGACGAGTGCCTGACGGTCGCCGAGCAGGTGGCGATCCTCGCCGAGGCGACCGGCCGCGCCATCGAGGTCCGCGCCGCGCAGACGCCCGCCGAGGCCGTCCGCGCCCGCTTCCCCGGCGGCGTGCCGCAGGCGCTGGCCGACGCCATCGTCGAAGGGTTCACGCTGATGCGCGCCGACACCGTCGGGCTGCGCACGGACACCGTGGAGCGCCTGCTCGGACGGCGCCCGGGAAGCTTCGCGGACTGGTGCGCGCGCAATGCCGACTCCTTCCGATAGCCGAACCCGGCCACCGAACCCGGCCCCCGGCCACCGAACCCGGCCCCCGGCCACCGAACCCGGCCCCCGGCCACCGAACCTGGCACCCGGAACCCGACCGCCGGTCAGGACCGCCCCGCGCCGCCGCCCAGGTACTGCTCCAACTGCTGCTGGTTGGCGACCAGCCGCAGGCACAGGTGCCGGAACTGCGCGAGCTCCTCGGGCGTGAAGCCCCGGAAGATCGCGGACATGGCGCGCTGCGTGGGCAGCCGGAACGCGTCGAGCCACTCGCGGCCGGCGGGGGTGATGGTGACGCGGACCGAGCGCCGGTCCTCGGGGTGCTGGGTGCGGCGGGCCAGCGATTCGCGTTCCAGGGTGTCGACCAGCCCGGTGACGTTGCGGGAGCTGACCCCGGCCGCGCGGGCCAGTTCGCCGATGGTCAGCCCCTGCTCGTCGGCGCCGGCGAGCCGGGTGAGCAGGTCGAGCGCCCCCGAACTCAGGCCCCGCCCGCCCGCGCCGTGGGCGCGCAGGCGGTCGACGGACTGGGAGGCGGAGCGGACGGCGGCGGCGGCCTCCAGGGCGAGGGTGTCGTCGCCGAGCGCGAACGCGCTCATCGAGCTGCGCACGCCGGGGTCGTAGAGGTGGCCGTCGTGGTCCTGGAGCAGGGCGGGATCGGGGGCGGGAGAGTTATGTACGTTCTTCAACATGAAGCAGTACCGTAACTACTCGGGGGGTGCCGGTCAAGACTCGAAGAGGGCCTGAGTTCCGATCAACCACCGTGTGCGAAGGCCCTCTTGATGACGCTCGGTGGTGTTCGGCCGTTCGGCGCAGTGACGTGCCACCGGTGGTGCGGTGGGCGGGAGTGCTGGCTAGCGTCCGGAGTCGGGAGGGTGCCAGGGGCCGGTCCTCGGGCGTCCGACCGACCACCGGACCGAGTCGAGCGCTGGGAGCGTGCGCGTGGCCGCGACACCATCACCCCCCGGGGGAAGCACGGCCGACCGGCCGCCGCCGTACGGCAGGGGAGCGGTGCGGGCGGACCCGCCGCCGGGCCCGTCGCTGGCGGCCGCCGGCCGGGCCTCGATGGTGGCCGGGGCGGCGAGCGTGGCGCTGATCGCGGCGATCCTGCTCGGCAGCCGGGAGTTGCGGGACTTCGACTCCGCCCTGGTGCCGTACGCCGTGGCGTCGGTGTTCCTGACCTTCGGCGTGGTGTACCGGTACATGATGTGGGTCTCCGCCCCGGCCGCCCGGCGGCTGTTCCGCGAGGGCTGGCGCGCGGCGCTGTCCTGGGAGAACCTGAAGCGCTCGCCGACCGCGCTGCCGAAGATGATCGCCACCTACCTGGGCTTCCAGAAGTTCCTCGGCGCCCGCTCGCACGCCCGCTGGGCGGCACACCAACTCATCTTCTGGGGCTGCCTGTTGGCGGCGGCCATCACCTTCCCGCTGACCTGGGGCTGGTTCACCTTCACCTCCTCCGGCGCGGCCGGGCCCGGCTACGAGATGCGGCTGTGGGGGCTGAAACTGTTCGGCTTCGACTCCGGCAGCTTCCTCGGCTGGGCGCTCTACCACGGCCTCGACCTGGCCGCCGTGATGGTGATCGGCGGCACCGGCTACTTCCTCTGGCGGCGGGTGCGGGACCGGGCGGCGACCACCGGACAGCGCTTCGGCTACGACTTCGTGCCGCTGCTGGCGCTGCTCACCATCTCGGTGACCGGCCTGCTGCTGACCTTCTCCGAGATGTTCCTGCACGGCGGCGGCTACGAGTTCCTGGCGATCCTGCACATGGCCTCGGTGGTGCTCACCCTGGTCTACCTGCCGTTCGGGAAGTTCTTCCACATCGTGCAGCGCCCGGCGGCGGTCGGCATGCAGCTGTTCAAGTACGCGGCGCGGCGCAGCGGTTCGGACGCCGAGGAGCTGCGGGCCTGCCGCCGCTGCGGGCAGCCGATCGACACCGCCGCCGCCGTCGACAACCTCCGCGCCACCATGCGCGACCTGCGGCTCGACTTCGACCAGTGGGTCGAGTACTGCCCGCGCTGCAAGCGGGTGCTGCGCGGCGGCGCGTACCTGTCTAGCGTCAAGCGGGGCTTCAAGTGAGCACCGGCACCCAGTACGACCCCGGGCGGCACCCAGGGCGGCGCCCCGAGCGCGTCCCCGAGCGGGGCCCCAAGTGACCGCCGAACACGTCCCGCTGGACCCGAGCGTCGCCCCGCTCGGGACGCGCGACTTCCGCGACGCCGGCGGCCTGCCCGCTGCCGCCTGGCGGGCCGACCAGCGGGAGCAGACCCTCGTCCCCACGCACTGCTGCTTCTGCGGCGTCCAGTGCGGCATGTACCTGCGGGTGGACGGCGGCGGCCGGGTGTTCGGCGTCGAGCCGCGCAACCACGACATCAACCGAATGCGCCTGTGCCCCAAGGGGATCAACGCCTACCAGCAGGTCAACCACCCGGACCGGCTGACCGCGCCGCTGATGCGCCGGGACCGCAACCAGCCGTTCCGGGAGGTGAGTTGGGACGAGGCGTTGGAGTTCACGGTGGGGCAGATCGGCCGGATCCAGCGCGCGCACGGCCGGGACGCGTTCGGGATGCTCGGCGGGGCCAGCCTGTTCTCCGAAAAGACCTACCTGGTGGGCAAGTTCGCCCGGGTCGCGCTGCGGACCCGGCACGTGGACTACAACGGCCGGCTGTGCATGGTGAGCGCGGCGGGCGCCAACAAGCTGGCGTTCGGTATCGACCGGGCGGGCAACCCGTTCTCCGACATGCTGCGGACCGACTGCCTGCTGCTCGCCGGGGCGAACGTCGGCGAGTGCTTCCCGGTGCTCACCCAGTACGTGTGGGGCGCCCGGGACCGGGGCGCGACGCTGATCGTGGTCGACCCGCGCGAGACCGCGATCGCCCGCACCGCCGACATCCACGTCGCACTCAGGTCCGGTACGGACGCGGCGTTCTTCAACGCGGTGCTGCACGTGATCGTCGAGGAGGGCCTGACGGACGAGGCGTTCCTGGCGGCACACGCCTCGGGCTGGGAGGAGGTCAAGGCCGCCGTCAAGGCCTGCCCGCCGAGCCGGGCGGCCGAGATCTGCGGCATCCCCGCCGAGCAGATCGTCCAGGTGGCACGGGAGTTCGGGCGGGCGCCGCGGGCGATGGCGTGGCACGCGCGCGGCATCGAGCACCACACCCAGGGCGTGGAGAACTGCCTGACCGTGATCAACCTGTGCACCGCCACCGGCAACCTGGGCCGCCCGGGCGCCGGTTACGGCACGCTGACCGGACAGGGCAACGGGCAGGGCGGCCGCGAACACGGTCAGAAGGCCGACCTGCTGCCCGGCGGCAGGTCCATCAACGACCCCGCGCACCGCCGCCAGATCGCCGCGATCTGGGGCATCGAGGAGGCCGAACTCCCGCCCGCCGGAACCTCGATGATGGAAATGGTGTGGCAGATGCAGCGCCAGGAGATCCGCGGCCTGATCGGCGTCTGCAACAACCCGTTCGTCTCGCTGCCCAACTACGCGGTGGTGAAGGACGGTTACGACAAGCTGGAGTTCCACGCCCAGCTCGACTTCTTCCTCTCCGAGACCGCCGCCAACGCGCACGTGGTGTTCCCCGTCACCACCTGGGCCGAGGACGAGGGCGTGATGGCCAACGCCGAGGCCCGCGTGGTCAAGCACAACAAGGCGCAGGAACCTCCGGAGGGCGTGCGCACCGACACCTGGGTGATGTGCGAGATCGCCCGACGCCTGGGCGTGGGGAGCAAGTTCGCCTTCGAGGGCTCGCGCGACGTGTTCGACGAACTGCGCCGCGCCTCGGCCGGCACCGTGATCGACTACTACGGCATCACCTACGACCGGCTGGAGCGGACCGGCGGCCTGGTCTGGCCCTGCCCGAGCCTCGAACACCCGGGAACGCCAAGGCTGTTCGAGGACGGCAGGAGCTACCACCCGGACGGCAGGATCCACCTCCAGGCGGTCGAGTGGCACCCGCCGGCCGACCCGTACGACGACGACTTCCCGATGACGCTGACCACCGGCCGCACCGTCGCGCACTTCCTGTCCGGCAACCAGACCCGGCGCCTGGGCGCGCTGGTCGAGCAGACGCCGCGCCCGTGGGTGGAGGTGCACCCCTCGCAGGGCTTCCGCAACGGCGAACCCGTGCGGGTGATCACCCGGCGCGGCAGCGCGGTGCTGCCCGCACTGGTCACCGAGGCGATCCGGCCCGACCACGTCTTCGTGCCCTACCACTGGCCGTACCCCGTCGCCGCCAACGAGTTGACCAACGACGCCCTCGACCCGCGCTCCAAGATCCCCGAGTACAAGGTGTGCGCGGTACGGATCGAACGCGCCCGGGCCGTCGACGAGGTGCCCGCGCCGCCCACCCCGCCCGGCCGCGAGGCGTACCCGGCGGCCCAGGTGTCGCGCACCGACCCGCTGCCGCCGACCTCGCCGCAGGGCCGCGGCACCGCCGAGAGGGGCTGACCCGCGATGCTGGGACGCACCATCTTCATCGACCCCGGGCGCTGCATCGGCTGCCAGGCCTGCGTGTCCGCGTGCCGCGAATGCGACTCGCACCGCGGAAAGTCGATGATCCACCTGGACTACCCCGACGAGGGGCGCACCGTCGCCTCGCTGCCCACCGTCTGCATGCACTGCGAGGACCCCGTCGCGCCGTGCGCCGAGGTCTGCCCCGCCGAGGCGATCCTGATCACCGCCGACGGCGTCGTCCACGAGGCCGACCCGACCCGCTGCATCGGCTGCGCGAACTGCGTCAACGCCTGCCCGTTCGGCGTGCCCAAGATCGACCTCGAAGCCAAGCTCCAGCTGAAGTGCAACCTCTGCTACGACCGCACCTCCTACGGCCTCGCCCCGATGTGCGCCACCGTCTGCCCCACCGGCGCGCTGTTCTACGGCACCGTCGAGGAGTTGCAGGCCGAGCGGCCGGGCGTGGACGTCTCCACCGTGTTCGCCTTCGGCGCCGTCACCGTCTCCACCGGCGTCGCCATGGTCGTGCCGCCCGAACGGCGAGCCCCCGTCCCCGGCGGCACGCTGAACCTGATCGAGGTCAACGGGCGCCCCACGCCCGGGAACGGAGCGCCGGCGTGACCAGCCCCGCCAACCCGCCCGGACCCGACCGCCCCGCCGACGGCCACCGCGCCGAGGACGGCCACCACCCCGATGACGGCCACCGCGCCGAACAGGCCGCGCTGCGCGAACGGATCAGCGCCGACTCGCTCACCACCCGCCGCGACTACCTGCGGATCGTCACCACCGTCTCCGGCGGCCTGGTGGTCGGCTCCGCCGTCGTCTCGGCGGGCGTGCTGCACCGCCACGGCGACGGCAGCGCCCCGCCGCTGAAGGTCGCCGACCGGCTGGAGCGCGGGCAGGCGGTGGCCTTCGACTACCCCGGCCAGGACGACCGGGCGATGGCGATCCGGCTGCCCGACGGCACCCTGGTCGGCTACTCCACCGTCTGCACCCACCTCGCCTGCGGCGTGCTGTGGCGGCGCGACCACGGACCCGACGGCGACCTCTACTGCCCGTGCCACGAAGGCAGGTTCGACTCCCGCACCGGCGCCGTCACGGCCGGTCCGCCGCCCCGGCCGCTGCCCAAGGTGGTCGTGGTCGAGGACGCCCAGGGCGCGGTGTGGGCGATCGGCACCGCCCGCTCCGGCGAGGACGAACAGGCGGGCCTGTGCCGGGGCCTGCGCGAGCGCGACCCCGCACTGGCCGACGCCGCCGGTTGTCCGACCGGCAACTGATCTGTTGACAAAGGAAGTTGACGAAGCGTCAGAAAGTAGCTGAGCGATGAGCGTTCCCGAAGGCCACTTCCCCGAGGGCTACCACCCCGGCAGCGACGAGCCGCGCCTCAACCGGCCCCTCCACGAACGCTACCCGCAGATCCGGCCGACCTCCGGCTACGCCGACGCCCGGGTCACCGCGACCGGCCCCGGCCCCGGCGCGGGCACCGACCAGCAGCCGGAACGCTCCGCCGTCCTCACCGCCCGCGTCGCGCTCGCCGTCACCGTCGTCATCGGCCAGCTGTGGGCGCTCACCGTCGCCACCGACGCCTGGATGCGCGGCGACAGCGCCATCGCTTGGTGGTCCACCGGATTCAGCGCCGCCTCGTTCCTGGTCGTCCTGCTCGCCTGGCGGATCACACCGAACGACCGCTGAAGCACGGCCCGGCCGGAGTGCGGCGTCCGGAATGTGGTGATACCTCTCGAAGGACCTATGGAAGGGAGCCCCCCTCGATGGACGACTACCCGCTGCTCAACCTGTTCTGGACGATGCTGTGGCTGTTCCTGTGGATCCTCTGGTTCTTCCTGCTGTTCAAGGTGATCACCGACATCTTCCGCAGCCACGACATGGGCGGCTGGGGCAAGGCGGGTTGGACGATCTTCGTCATCCTGCTGCCCTACCTGGGCGTGCTGGTCTACCTGATCGCCCGCGGCAAATCCATGGCCAACCGCGACCGGGCGCTCGCCATGCAGGCCGAGAGCGACGTCCAGAACTACATCCGCAAAGCCGCCGGCACCGAGAACCGGGACACCGGACCCCGGCACGTGGACGAACTCGCCCGGCTCGCCGACCTGAAGAACAGCGGCGCCATCTCCGAGGAGGAATTCCGCGCGGCGAAGAGCAAGTTGCTCGCCTGACAACCCGCGGCACGCGGGCGGGAGGAGGACCGGCGGGGTGGCCGACACACCACTGACACCCGAGGTGTTCGACCGGGCGATCGTGGCGATCGCGCTGACCGTCGGCCGCGAACACCGACTGGTCTACGTCAACGACGCGTTCCGGGACCTGTTCGGCGACCGCCCGCTCGGCGTCCCCGCCCGCGAGGTGTTCACCGAACCCGGCGCCGAACGCTTCGTCGCCACCCTCGACGCGGTGCTCGCCGACGGCACCGCCCGCCAGGTCACCGCCCCGCGCACGCTGAGCTGCCCGGAAGGCGGCACCGTCCACCGGCACTTCGTCTACTCCTGCTCGCCCGCCGGCACCCCGCAGGGCCCCGGCATCCTGGCCGCCGCCATCGACACCACCGCCGAACTGCACTCCGCCCTGGAAGCCGAACGCCTCTCCGTCGAACGCCTGCAGACCCTGCGGCGCTACGAAGCCCTGATGGCCGCCGCCGCCCAGATGGTCTGGCTGGTCCACACCGACGGCACCGCCGACGAACTCGTCCCCGGCTGGCAGAACCTCACCGGGCAGCCCTTCGACGAAGCGGGCGGCACCGGCTGGCTGGACGTCGTTCACCCCCAGGACCGCGAACAGGTCGCCGCCCACTGGGCCGACGCCGCCCGCGACCTGCCCAACGCCTTCGAACACGTCTTCCGGGTCCGCGGCCGGGACGGCGGCTACCGGCACGTCCGCGCCCGCGGTGTCCCCATCGTCCGCGACCACGGAGACGCCGAATGGATCGGCACCACCAGCGACATCGAGGACCAGTGGCGCAACCGGCTGCGCGAACGCCTGCTCGCCCGGGCCGGCGCCGTCACCGAGGCCGAACGCCCCGAGGACGCCTTCGCCGCCCTCGCCACCACCCTCGTCCCCGACCTCACCGACGTGTGCGCCGTCTACCTGCTGCGCGAGACCGACGCCGCCGGCGACGTCGTCGCCACCCGGATCGCCTCCGTCGCCCGCCCCGGACTGCCCCCGCTGCCGCCCATCAACCGGCAGGACTTCACCCTCGGAGCACGCGTACGGAAAGCGCTTACCGACCGCACTCCGCTCGTCCTCCGGCTCACCGGCGGCACCCTCCCCGGCAGCACCGTCCCCGAGATCTCCGCCCGCTGGCTCACCCGCGCCCGCGCCACCAGCCTCACCCTGCTGCCGATCGTCGTCGACGGCGCCGTCGTCGCCCTCGCCGCCACCGCCACCTGCGAAGGCGCACCCCCGCCCGGACCCGCCGACATCGACCTCCAGCACGAAGTCCTGCAACGCGCCCAAGCCCCCCTGCGCCAGGCCCTCGCCCTGCAACGCGCCCGACACGCCGCCGTCGTCCTGCAACGCGCCATGCTCACCCACCCGCCCCGCATCGACGGCGCCGAGATCGCCGCCCGCTACCGGCCCGGCAGCCGCAACGCCGAAGTCGGCGGCGACTGGTACGACGCCTTCACCCTCCTCGACGGCTCCCTCGCCATGACCATCGGCGACGTCGCCGGCCACGACCTTGCCGCCGCCACCACCATGGGCCAACTCCGCGCCATGCTGCGCTCCATCGCCTACACCCGCCAGCACGGCCGCACCCCCGCCGACACCCTGCGCGAACTCGACACCGCCGCCGAAGGACTCGACATCGGCGGCTTCGCCACCGCCGTGCACGCCCGCCTCACCCGCACCGGCACGGACGGCGACTGGGAGGTCGAGTGGAGCAACGCCGGCCACCCGCCGCCCGTCCTGATCCCCGCCACCGGACCGCCCCGGCTGCTCACCGCCGAGGACGCCGACCTCCCGCTGTGCGTCGACGCCCGCCGCACCCGCAGCACCCACCGCGAACCGATGAGCCCCGGCGAAACCCTGCTGTTCTACACCGACGGCCTGGTCGAAGTCCCCGGCGAACACCTGGGCGACGGCATCGCCCGCCTCTGCGAAGCCGCCGCCGCAGCCCGCCACCGGCCGCTGCACGACCTGTGCGAACACCTCGCCGACCGGGTCGCCGACGTCCGCGACGACATCGCCCTGATCGCCTTCCGGCCCGTGCCGGCCCGCCCGACAGGAGACCTGCCGCGATGAGCACCCGACACGACGGCACCCACCCCACGCCCGACGAGGACCCGGAACTGCTCGACACCGCGTTCACCCAGGCCCCGATCGGCCTCTACCTGCTCGACCAGGACCTCCGCCCGCTGCGCCGCAACAAGGTCGCCCGCGGCGGCGACACCCGGCCCGACACCGAGACCGCCGCCCGCTGCGCCGGCGACTTCGCCCCCGGCTTCGACGCCGCCGAACTCGAGACGCTCGCCCGCCAGTCCCTCCAGGACGGCGAATGGATCCGCGCCCGCCTGATCCGCGGCCGCGCCCCCGCGGACCCCTGCCGCGACCGGATCGGCGCGGTCTCGTTCTTCCCGATCGAAACCCCCGCCGGCCACCGCTACCTGGTCGCCGCCATCGAGGACGTCACCGAACGCCAGGCCGACCTCGACCGCCTCGACATCCTGCACACCGCACACCGCCAACTCGGCGCCTCCCTGGACGCCATCGGATCCGCCGAGGAACTCACCGACGTCGCCGTGCCGCGCCTCGCCGACATCGCCACCGTCGACCTGCTCGACGACCCCCTGCGCGGACTCCCGCCGCACGCCGGACCCGTCGACCCCGCCGCCCCGCTGCGCCGCGCCGCCTTCCGCGCCACCCGGGGCCCCGGCCGGCCGATCGGCGAACAGGGCCCCGTCCCGCGCGGCGAACTCTCCACCTACGGCGCGCCCACCCCCTACAGCCAGGTGCTGGACGACGGCCGGGCCCGCCTGCTGCGCGGCCTGAACGGCGACGAGGACTGGCTGACCGCCGACCCCGTCCGCGGACAGCGGCTGACCCGGCTCGGCGTGCACTCGATGATCGTCGCGCCGCTGACCGCCCACGACACCGTCCTCGGCCTGCTCACCCTGTACCGCGACCGGCGCACCGACCCCTTCGAACAGGCCGACCTCGAACTCGCCGTCGAACTCGCCACCCGCGGGGCCCTGTCCATCGACAAGGCCCGCAGCTACGCCCGCGAACGTTCCATCGCCACCACCCTGCAACGCCAACTCCTGCCCAGGGAACCGCCGGTGGTGAGCGCCGTGGAGACCGCCCAGGTCTACCTGCCCGGCGCCGTCGGACCCGGCGGCGACTGGTACGACATCGTCCCGCTGTCCGCCGCCCGGGTCGGCCTGGCCATCGGCAGCGTCACCGGCACCGGCATCGAAGCCGCCGCCCTGATGGGCCAACTCCGCACCGCGCTACGGACCTTGGCCGTGCAGGACCTGCCGCCGGACGAGCTGCTGGTGCGCCTGGACGAGGCCGCGCGGGTGCTGACCGACGAACAGCGCAACACCCTGCCGCCCGGCGCCGACCGGCTGCCGGACGGCCTGGCGTCCTGCCTCTACCTGGTCTACGACCCGATCGCGCGGACCTGCGTCGCCGCGTCCGCCGGGCACCCCGGGCCGGTGCTGGTCGGCCCGGACGGCGCGGCGCTGCCGTTCGCCGTCGAGCCCGCGCTGCCGCTGGGCTGCGGCGACAAGTGCTACGAGACGGCCCGCGTCGAGCTGGCGGAGGGCAGCGTGCTGGCGCTGTACACCGGCGGCCTGATGTCCGGCCGGCAGCGCGCGGGCGAATCCGGCGACCCGGCGGACCGCCCGGGCGCGCGCCGGGCCGTGCTGGAACGCTCCCTCGCCCGGGCCGGCGAGGAGCGGCTGCGCGGCCTGTGCGACCGGGTGGTGTACGCGCTGCTGCCCGAACGGCAGCGCGAGGACGCCGTGCTGCTGCTCGCCCGCACCCGGGCGCTGCCGGACGAACGGGTCGCGGTGTGGACGCTCCCCGACGACCCGGCGGTGGTGCGCACTGCCCGCCGGCTGGCCCAACACCAGCTCACCGCCTGGGGGTTGGAGGATCTGGAACTCGACACCGGCCTGATCGTCAGCGAGCTGGTGACCAACGCCATCCGGTACGGGACGCCGCCGATCCGGCTGCGGCTGATCCACGAGGCGGGCCTGATCTGCGAAGTATCCGACAGCTCCGACAGCTCCCCGTACCTGCGGCGGGCCAAGAGCACCGACGAGGGCGGCCGCGGCCTGTACATCATCGGGCAGTTGGCGCAGCGCTGGGGCACCAGGTACGGCCGGCACGGCAAGACCATCTGGGCGCAGCAGGACCTGTCGCCGAGCGAACTCGGCTCTGACGAAGGGTAGTTGTTCGTGCTTGCGTCCCGGGCCGGTGCGGTGGCAGCGGGGTGCCCGGCACCGGCCCGGGAGCGGGTCAGGGGCGGGCCTTGGGGGCGTTCTCGGCGGTCTTCGCCGGGTCGAACACGGCGACGGGCGCGAGGATCTCGTCCATCCGGGCGAGCAGCTCCGGCTCCAGCTTCACACCGGCGGCCTTGACGTTCTCGGTGACCTGCTCGGGCCGGGAGGCGCCGATGATCGCCGCCGACACGTTCGCGTTCTGCAGCACCCAGGCGACGGCGAGTTGGGCGAGCGACAGCCCCGCCTGGTCGGCGAGCGGGCGCAGCAACTGGACGCGCTCCAGCACGTCGTCGCGCAGCCAGCGGGCCACGAAGTTCGCGCCGCCCTTCTCGTCGGTGGCGCGGGAGCCGGCCGGCGGCTGCGCGCCGGGCAGGTACTTGCCGGTGAGCACGCCCTGCGCGATCGGCGACCAGACCACCTGGCCGAGTCCCAACTCCTCGGACAACGGGACGACTTCACCCTCGATGACCCGCCACAGCGCGCTGTACTGCGGCTGGTTGGAGACGAACGGGACGCGCAGCTCGCGGGCCAGTGCGTGGCCGGCCCGGATCTGCTCGGCCGTCCACTCGGAGACGCCGATGTACAGCGCCTTTCCGGAGCGGACCACGTCGGCGAACGCCTCCATGGTCTCCTCCAGCGGCGTGGACGGGTCGAAGCGGTGCGCCTGGTACACGTCCACGTAGTCGGTCCGCAGGCGGCGCAGCGAGCCGTTGATCGACTCCATGATGTGCTTGCGGCCCAGCCCCCGGTCGTTGCGGCCGGGGCCGGTCGGCCAGAACACCTTGGTGAGGATCTCCAGGCCCTCGCGGCGCTCGCCCTGCAACGCCCGGCCGAGGACGGACTCCGCGCGGGTCTCCGCGTACACGTCGGCCGTGTCGAAGGTGGTGATGCCCGCGTCGAGGGCGGCGCGGATGCACGCGGCCGCGGTCTCCTCCTCGACCTGCGAACCGTGGGTGAGCCAGTTGCCGTAGGCGATTTCACTGACGATCAGGCCGCTGCGGCCCAGGTGACGGAATTCCATGATCTGTACGGTACGTCAGGCGACGGCTGCGGGCGGGCGCCATCGCGGTGCTGCGGGAACCGGGAGCGAGGCGGGTCGGTGTCGACCCCCGGGCTGCGGCTCGGCCGGGTTCCTGCTGTCGTGGCGTGTGCATGCTCGGGAGGAAGGGGCGGAGGTCGCTCACCAGGGGTCTTTGGGCCCTACCGGCGCGGGTCGGCCGAGGCGCACGCTCAAGCTACAGGGACACCTGCAACGCGACGGCGGCGAGGAGTGATCCGCGATGGTCGAGTCGACGGCTGGTACGAGGGGCGGACCGGGGGCGGCGCTCACCGTGCAGGAACTACGCACACTGGTGACGGCGGCAGGGGCCGCGCCGTCGCTGCACAACTCCCAGCCCTGGCGGTTCCGGCCGGCCGAGGACGGGCACGGCGTGCTGGTCTTCGCCGACCCCGCACGCGCCGTCCCGGTCGCCGACCCCGACGGGCGCGGCATGCTGCTGTCGGTCGGCGCGGCCCTGTTCAACCTGCGGGTCGCCGCCGCCCGGCAGGGCCTGCCCGTGGACGAACTGGAGCTGCTGCCCGGCCCCTTCGACGCGGCCGGCCCGGTCGCCGTGGTGCACTTCGGGCCGCCCGGAGTCCCGTACGAGACCGCCGAGTTGGCGGAGGCGATCGCGCTGCGGCACTCCAGCCGGGAGCCGTTCAACAACCGGGACGTCCCCGAGGCGGTGGTCGGCGAGCTGATCGCGGCCGCGGCCGCGGAGGACGCCGTCCTGGAAGCGCTGGAGGAGTCCGAGGCGCGCCGGGTGCTGGCCCTGATCACGGAGGCCGAGGCGCGCATCGTCGCGGACGCCGCGCGCCTTGCGGAGACCGGGAGTTGGCTGCGCGGCGAACCCTCCGCTGACGGCATCCCGGTCGAGGCGCTCGGCCCGCAGGACCACGAAGCCCGCGTCCCCATGCGGGACTTCACCGGGCGCGGCCCCGCCGGCTCGCAACGCTTCGAAGCCCTGCCGCAGTTGGTCACCATCTCCACCCGCGGCGACACCCCCGCCGACTGGCTGCGGGCCGGCCAGGCCATGGAACGCGTCTGGCTAGTCGCCACCGGCCACGGCGTCCGCATCTCCGTCCTCCACCAGGCCGTCGAACTCCCCGAGACGCGCTGGCGCCTGCGCAACCCCGAAACCGGCGTCGGCACCGTGCAGTTGGTGCTCCGGATCGGCTACGGGCCGCGCGGCGCGGCGACGCCCCGGCGCGAGGTGGAGGAACTGCTGGGCGGGGCCGCGCAGCGGGCGTGAGGCGGGGCGGGTGAGGTCCTTGGTGCGGTGGACGGTTCAGCGGGTGGCGGTGGCGAGGAGGGCGGCGTGGGGGAGGGCGAGGGTGCCGTCCGGGGTGCGGAAGGGGGCGGCGAGGCGGTCGTAGTGGCGGCGGGCCTCGGACTGGGTCTCGGCGCTCTGGGCGAGCAGGGTGAGGCCGATGGTGGCGACGCCGGAGGCCGGGCCCGACCACCAGGTGTCGGCGGTGGTGCGGTGGTCCCAGGCAAGGGTGCGGCAGGCGGCCTGCTGGAGGCCGGCGGTGGCGAGGAGGGCGGCGAGGCCGTCCGTGGTGCGGGGGAAGTCGTCGGCCGGGTCGAGCGGGCCCAGCTGCGGCGGGCGGACCGCGCCGGCGGCCTGCAGGGCCTGCGGGATCAGCGTCTGCCCCCGGGCCGGGGCGCCGGACCAGATGGTCAGGGCGAGGCGGCCGCCAGGTCGCAGGACGCGGCGCAGCTCGGCCAGGGCGAGCAGCGGGCGGCCGACGTGGTTGAGCACGAAGTTGGCGACCACCGCATCGAACTCGCCCTCCTGGAACGGCAGTTCGGGCAGCGTCGCCGCTTCGACACGGGCGGACGGGGCGGCCCGGCGGGCGAGTTCGAGCATGCTCGGCTCGGCGTCCACGGCAGTCACCTCCGCACCCCGCGCACCCGCCGCCGCAGCGACAGTGCCCGGGCCGGTGCCCACATCGAGGACCCGGGTGCCCGCCACCACCCCGGCCGCGTCCAGCAGTTCCGGCACGGTGTGCGCGCACAGCAGCCCGAACGTGCGGGCGTACGCGTCGGCCCGCCCGGCCCAGGCGGCGCGCTCGTTGGCGTCGAAGCGCGTGGTCGGTGCGGTGGTCGGCGACACGGTTCCCCCTGGTCGTTCGGTCGGCCCGTGATCATAGCCGGGCCCGGGCAGGGCAGCTCAGCCGTGGTGCCGAGGAGGCCACGGAGTGCCACAGGCACCGGGCGGCTCAGCGCCGTCGCGTGATCGCCGCAGGCGGCTACAGTCGCGCCATGAGTGACTCTCAGCCCCAGCAAGAGGTCGTGGCCCGGCCCCTTACCGCCGCCGGCGTGCTGTTCTTCGACGAGGACGACCGCGTCCTTCTCGTGAAGCCGACCTACAAGTCCGGCTGGGAGATTCCCGGTGGCTACCTGCGCGCGGGTGAGACTCCGAGTGAAGGTGCGGCCCGGGAGGTCGGGGAGGAGCTCGGCATCGCCCCGCCGATCGGTCGGCTCCTCGTTGCGGACTGGGCGCCCCATCCTGCGGAGGGCGACAAGCTGCTCTTCGTCTTCGACGGAGGTGTGCTTCCGGGGGAGGAGTTCGATCGGATCGTCGTCGATCAGGTCGAGATCAGCGAGTGCGCCTTCCACTCGGGCGACCGGCTCGACGCACTCCTCGTCCCGCGCCTCGCCCGCCGCGTCCACGCCGCTCGGACTGCCAGGGCGAGGTCCGAGACGGCCTACCTGGAGCACGGAGTGACCTGACCCGCTGTAGGCCAAGTCACCCAACTACTGGTGAGGGCCGGGTCAGTCGCCCTGTGTGCGACGGACTTTCGTGATGAGCGGTGTGCTATCGAGGTGCCCCTGCGGTTGGAGCCCGGCAGTCTGGCTGAATTCGCACCAGTTCCGCAGGCGATCAGTACTCCGGGGCTGGCGCTCGCCAAACAGCCCCAATACCAAGCGCATGTTCAGTTCCTGCAGCCGCGGTTGGAGCCAGCTGTGTCGAACGAGCAGCGTTGTCACCGTTCCGGTCGGTCGGTAACCGTGGACGGCTCGGACGATCAATTGGCCGTCGGGTGCGTACCAGTCCCCGTTATCGGGGTGGCGGTGCAGGTCGGTGCCGGTCAGCAAGAGGGCACAGGGAAGGTGCAGGTGGGCAGGCGCGTCCAGGGAACAGTCGTGGCCGCCTCCACTCCAGGAGTACTCCTCAGTGGTGGGGACGGCTTTCAGAACTGTGCCGTTCCCGGCGCTGGCGGTATGAGGCTGGTGGGGGGCTTGGAATGTCGCTTCGACAAACGGCGACGGTGTCCAGCGGCCAGCCAGGTTCTCCAGGTTTCTGAGCCGGTCCTCCTTCGTCGGCCTGTGACGCTGTCGGAGCCCGGTCGTGTACTGCCTCAGCAGACTTGCGACTTCGTCGGCGTCCGGCGAGTCGGCATCGTTCTGCGGTTGGGCGCTTTCCCCCGCAGCAGACGGATCCTGCTGTTCGTCCGCAGCGCCGTAGTCGACGAAGTGGAGCCCGAAACGGGCTTCATCGCCTTCTGGCAGGGGTAGGTCTGCCAGGAAGACGCTGTGCCACTCGCGGGACTCGGGCATCCAGCGGCCCATCAGGGTTTTGTCGGCAAGGAACGCCAGAACCTGTGAAAAGTGGTTCTTCTCCACGAGCCAGCTGTGGAGCAGATGCCACTGCTCCGCCTGGCCGGTCCACTCCTCGCCTTCGGTGTGGTCGCTGACATGTTCGTTCAGTACTACCCATTCGGTTGCGTCGATCGTTCGGATCGCGGTCCGGGCCAGATCCGGAAGCTGTTCTGCGCCGGCGATCCAATTGTCGACGCCGTCACGGTCGGGCAAGAAAGGGGCTGGCGGGTTCCAGCAGCCGTCCAGGGCACTCGACGGGAAGGTGGCGAAATGGCGCTCGTCGTCCCAGTCGCCGTCGTCGAGCACGCTCAAGGGGTGGGCGGCCGGAGGCAGGGTGGGGTCGATGTCGGTCAGGAGCAGCTCATCGGGTCCGGGGTACGAGGTGAACTTCCCGCGCGGACCGGGCTTGAGGTGCTGGCAGTTGGCAAGTCGCTCGACGAGTTCGTGGAAGGCGAGCCACTGGTATTTCTTGCCGAAGCGCTCGGCCTTGTGGCTCTCGCGGCCACGGCCGTGGCCGTGCAGGCTATCGAACTGCGCGAATTCCTCCGGGCTCCAGCCCCGTTCAGCGGCGTTGCGCAGAATCCAGCGCGCGGCCCAATCTTTGTCGATCGGGGCGGCAGCCAGTTGCTGATCGAGGGTGGGGGGAGGTTCGCATGCCTGCAACAGGCGTTGCTGTTCGTCGTCCAGGCACTGCTTGGCCTGCCAGGTCTCCCGAAGCAGCCTTCGCGCGCCTTCCGGGGATCCCAGCACGTCGCGCACCGCTTCCGGCAGGCTTTCGCGGAAAGCCTGGAGGGCATCGGGAAGCAGCGGCGTGGATCCGACGGGCGCGGGCATGGGCGTGCTGAGGGGGAGTTGACTGAAGTGGGCGACAGCAGGACGGACTTCGTAACTGACGAAGTCCGCCAGACCCAGCAGTGATGCTCGCAGGCTCCCCCAACCCGGCTTCCCATTTGCCTTCTTGTTCGGGTACTGCGTGTCGACTTCGTCCATGTCGGGCGCGTCGCCCAGCGGCGGGCACCGGTGGGGGTGATGGGTGAGAGCTTCGTCGCTGCCTGTGACCAAGCCGAACCGGTGGGCCATTCTCACGATGCGGGCGGCTGTACCGCACAGAAGCGCGTTACTGGACGCGTGGGCTGGATGGGAGCGGTCGCCGTAGACGCATTCCAGGAGTGTTCGTGCCACGTGCTGCAGCAGGTTCGGGCGAGTCTGGTGCGCGCGGGTGCGCGCCAGTACGCCGTAGGCGACCAGGACGAGGCGTTCGAACAAGTAGGGGTCGTTCACCTGTTGTGCGTCATGCTTCAGGAACCGGTCCAACAAACCGATGAGGACCGCCGGGAACCCCAGGAGAAGCTGGACCAGGGCTTTGGTCGCGCGGTCGCGCAGAAACCGGTTGGGGGAGGTCAGCGTCCACACCAGCGTGACCGCTGCCAGCCGCACTACTTCCTCTGCCGGCGGCGGAGGCTCCGTTGCCGGCGTCGACGGCCGCAACATGCCAGGGCGCCGGACGATCCATCGGGAAGTGTTCTGCGGCTGGGGGCGGACCGTGGGTGGCGTCGGCAACTGCTCGGCCCACCGCAGCAGCCGATGCAACGCCGAGGCGTCATCCAACATGAAGTAGATGGCCATTCCCCACCACACATCGCGCTCCGAAGGGGAGTGAGCCACGAGGTTGCGGTGGAGTCGGTCGGCGTTGAGGCAATGCCCGGGCTGAGCTGTCACGGTCAGGACCGCCTCAAGGACGTCGTCGTCCATCCCGAACGCCCGTGAGGCATGGTGGAGCAGGGCCACCGTCCGGTCGGTGACGTGGCCGGCTTCTCGCAGACCCAGCGTGTGAACCAGACTGCGACACAACAGTCGATGATGGCTGTCGGCCGTGGTGTGCGCCGTCGTCACATCGACAGGGTGAAGAAGGTCGATCAGTTCCCGTCCTGTGGCCTCTGGCAGCAGCACTGTCGCGGCGTCGACAAGATTGGCGGACGCACCTGTCAACCACGAATGCAACGGCGAGCCGACCTGCAGGTGCCCGACCGAGGCCCCCGTTGCCAACTCCTCCCGGTGCTGTTCCAGCACGGCCCGGACGATCCGGTCGTCGCTGAAGGCCTGGTAGGCGAAGCCGATTCCGTTCTCCCACTGGCCGTTGGTGTGCATGTAGCGATCAGTGGCGAGCACGCCGTGGGCCACCAACTGGCCCAGCATGGTGTTCGGCCATGAGCGGGCCGCGGGCGCGAACCTGTCCACCAGGGTGCGTGCCCGATCACGCGACACCACCTCCCCGCCTTGCGCCGCCATGAAGGACGCGAGTTCCCGCACCGCGCGGTGGACACTCTGTTGAGCCGGGTCCAGGCCCAACAGAGTGTCGATCTGGGCGGCCCTCCTGTCCAAGAATGCGTCGAAGACCGCACTGCGGTGCGGACCGGTGCCCGCGTCGCGGTGGGCAGCCGACAGGGACACCAGGCTGTCGCTGTAGAGCTTGACGAACAGTGGATTGGAGAACGCCGGTGTCAGAATCGGAGTGCGGGGCAACGCCGAAGGAGCCTTCTGTAGGTACTTCTCAAGCCCCTCCACCTCGTGTCCGGCGAAGCCGGGATGGATTGTGACGGGGTAACCACGTTCGGGCAGGTCGTCCGGAAGCACCGTCTGCTGCAGCGACGATCGGCAGGAGACCACCACCGCCACGTACTCGTAGGGCGCGGCCTCGGCAACCAGAGCCGGTAGGGCGGACCGCCAACCCGCGGGATTTTCTGAGTCGTTCAGCGCGTCAATGTTCAGCGTGAAGCGGGCCCCACTGAGAGCTCCCGCGACGTCCATGGCTTGCAGGAACGTCTTGTGCGGAAGGGAGCCCAGCCCCAGCTGTGCTGCAATTTGCGTCAGCGGATCGACAGCAGTCAGCTGGTCGCCGAAGACCGTTACCGACGGGCGTCCCTCGGCCAAGGCCCGCTTCGTGGCGTCCACCAGCAGATGAGTCTTACCCTGTCCTGCCTCACCGAGGAGAACCCACACTTTGGCCTCGGCTGCCAGTCCGGCATCACTGCGACACAGCGCCTCGAAGCGCCCCGCCTCACGTCCGGCCGCCTCGATGCGGTGGACATCTGGTCGCGTCCATCCAATGGGCCCTTGTGAATCCGTGCCCGCCCCCAGCCCCGATGGGCGGGCTGCTCTGTCACTCAGATCAACCAAATGCTCACCGGCCTCCCGCGCGTCCGACAGCAGTCCTCTGATCTCTGCAGCTGCCTCAGCCATCGAGGCGGCCGGCATCAGGGCCGCTCCCGCCACATGAGCCACAGCACACAGCTCCCCGGCCTTCTGCTGCGCCCTGCCGAGATACGACAACAGTGCTTCACGCTTCTCGGT